>JADFXO010000123.1 GCA_015233485.1 Nitrospirota bacterium | reverse complement strand
GCAGCCGGAGGCAAGAGTCCATGTCTGGATTGGAAATACCACAGGGGCAGCGTCGTCTGATAAATTTACCGATAAATTCCCTGATAGAATTCCCGATAAGATTACGCCCGTAAGATAAAGACAGGCCTGTCCAGAGTCTGTAAGAATTAAGTATCGGGTTGCCCTTGTTCGTCGAAGCTGCTTTGCACACGACGCACGCTTTTTGCCAGCTCGCGCATTGCATCTGTGAGGGATGCGCCGGATTCCATCTTTGAGCGCACAAATTCGGCCTTTGACAGCTCATTTATAACGTGGTCTGTGGACGTCCCCATCTGGCATTCATTCACCCCATCCTGAAGCTGATTGGTGATACAGGTTTCGATTTCCTGAGGTGTAAATTTTTGCGCAAGCTCCCGCACCTCCTTTAAAGGCATGTGCTGTTTATCCATAAGTAAACCTCCCGGCATCTTATTAACGCGTCCCGTTATTTGTTCGGCCACTGCCCGCAACACAATTGCACATTATAATAGCGTAAGACTTATTGTTACGGCAACTGCCGTTCGATTTTTTTTATTCAGAAATTTACTTTTGTGAATGTATTGACCATTATAACATATTCATGTTAGACTTGCAGCCTTGAAGCTCTGAAAACAATTACTCACAAGTAAAACACATGGCAGGAGGAGGGTATCCCGATATGTTTCAAGAGGGTGTTTCAATGGAAGGCCAAATGGAAGGCTTAGATGACATACTCGCTAAATATTATCAAAGCGAGGGCAGTATCGTCTCGATACTGCAGGATATGGAGGTAAGGTATGGTTATATCCCCGAAGAGGCCGTCTCATGGGTCTCAGGTCAGACGGGATTGCCAGCCTCGCGGTTTTACGGAGTGGCCACGTTCTACGGCCAGTTCCATCTTATAAAACCGGGTAAAAATATAGTGAAGATATGCCGCGGCACGGCATGTCATGTCAAGGGTTCAGAAAAGATAAGCGACGATGTTCGCACTATGCTTCATGCCGGCGTGGGTGAGACTACCCCTGACGGGAATTTTACCGTAGAGCATGTTGCGTGTGTTGGGGCGTGCGCGAGGGCGCCGATATTTATCGTCGGCAAAGATGTGTACGGCAAGATGACGCCGCAGAAGGCAAAAAAGCAATTGGAAAAATATATGGATGGTGAGGGAAATGGGAAAAAAGGCTAAGATAGAGATAATCGTAGGAATGGGGACGTGCGGCATAACGGCCGGCGCCTCAGATATCTATGCCCTCGCCGCAGAGCTGGCTAAGGCAAAAGGGTTAGATGTTAAGTTATCCTCAACCTCGTGTATAGGGATGTGCCACTGCGAGGTGCTTGTGGATGTGGTGGTCGATGGATTTGCGCGCGTGACTTACGGTAATGTGACGACGGCGTCCATAGAGGAAATAATCGAGTCCCACGCTGCGGCAAATGTACCGGTAATCAAATATGCCGTAGCTCAGATGCCCTCCTATGGAAAGATATACGACGATATACCGGTTTTTAACAAACTCCCCTACATGAATAAGCAGGAGCGGGTGGTGCTGTCAAACTGCGGATTTATAGACCCGCTGTCAATAGACGATTACATAAGCCACGGCGGGTATGAGGCCGTGAAAAAGGTGATTGGAGGCGACCCCAAGGCGACGATTGAGATAATTAAGGCCTCCGGCCTAAGGGGAAGAGGCGGCGCCGGATTTCCCACGGGACTAAAGTGGGAGTTTTGCAATAAGGCGCAGTCCGACGTTAAATATATTATCTGTAACGCCGACGAGGGCGACCCGGGGGCATTTATGGACAGGAGCGTCCTTGAAGGCGACCCCCACGCGATAATTGAGGGGATGCTTATTGCCGGTTACAGTATCGGGGCAAGTTATGGCTATGTCTATTGCCGTGCCGAGTACCCGCTGGCGATTAGCAATCTGAAAGTTGCCATTGCAGCGGCGCATGAGAGGGGTTTCCTTGGCGATAATGTGTTAAATTCGGGATTCAAATTCAACATTAAGATAAAAGAGGGCGCCGGGGCATTTGTCTGCGGAGAGGAAACCGCCCTCATCGCCTCAATAGAGGGCCTAAGGGGGATGCCGCGGGCAAAACCGCCGTTTCCCGCCCAAAAAGGCCTATGGGGCAAGCCTACGGTAATTAATAACGTGGAAACGCTTGCCAACGTACCAAGAATAATAGTAAGAGGCGCTGAGTGGTTCTCATCCTTCGGGACAGAAAAAAGCAAGGGGACTAAGGTCTTCGCGCTTGCGGGGAAGATTAACCGCGGCGGATTGATAGAGATCCCTATGGGGATAACCCTGCGCGAGATAATCTACGACATTGGCGGCGGAATTCCAAACGGCAAGGCATTTAAGGCGGTTCAGACTGGCGGGCCTTCGGGCGGCTGTCTTACGACGGCGATGCTTGACACGCCCGTCGATTATGAGAGTATCTCAAAGGCCGGCTCTATTGTTGGCTCCGGTGGCATGATCGTCCTTGACGAGGACAACTGCATGGTAAACATCGCTAAATTCTTCCTTGAGTTTACCCAGTCCGAGTCCTGCGGGAAGTGTACGCCGTGCAGGATAGGGACAAAGAGGCTGTATGAGATACTTGAGAGGATAACCAACGGCAAGGGCAGAAAGGGCGATCTGGAGCTGCTTGAAGCGCTCTCCGAGGATATTCGTGCCGCTAGTCTCTGCGGTCTTGGGCAGACTGCCCCGAATCCGGTTCTTAGTACGCTGAGGAATTTCAGAGAGGAGTATGTCGCCCATATCGAAGAAAAACGCTGTCCGGCTGCTGTCTGTAAGCCCCTGATAACGTTTACTATTAAAGAGGATACGTGTACCGGCTGCATGGCTTGCGCCAGGGCATGTCCTGTAAACGCCATAACGGGTGAGAGGAAGAAGCCGCATTTTATAACGCCGGAGTTGTGTATCAAATGTGGTTCATGCTTTGACGCGTGTAAGTTTAAGTCGGTTTTAAAGAAGTGATTTTTTTAATTGCCTATGCAGCAGATAGCTCCTCTAATCAAAAACTGGATTCCTGCTTTCGCAGGAATGACACATCTATGTGTTCATTTGCCCCGCCTTGTCTGTCATTTGTCTTGCCTTGTCTGTCATTCCTGCGAAAGCAGGAATCCAGAGAACCCTCTACCGGAGTTAACCGCATAGGCAATTTTTTTTTAAAAGAAGTTATAATGAGCAGAAACAGGGATAACCTGTTATCAGGAGGAGTCTGCATATGAAATTATCCATGACGGTTTTTGTAGTGTTAATTCTTTCCTTGTCTTTATGTTACGGATTTGAAAAGAAGTCCGAGCTTATAGTTGACAAAGAGGGGATACTTACAGACACTGGTACAGGACTTCAGTGGTACGAAGGCCCTGATAAGGAAACAAATTGGGACCAGGCAAATTCATGGGTGGCGAACCTCACGGTTGGCGGTGGCGGCTGGCGCATGCCTACCAGAGCGGAATTGAGAGGTCTTTATGCTGCCGGCATGAGGAAAAGATGTTTTGTATGGTCAGGCGAGGTTAATGGCCCGTTCGGCGCGTGGGGCTTCGGCTTCACGGGTGGTGGTGAGTACGATGACACCCGCGACAGTGACGGACGGGCTTTTGCGGTGCGTTCCCGAAGATGATGTGGGTGATTTGATCATTTGGTAATTCACAAGCGAGAAGCGCTTGTAAGAAATATTTTTTAAGGAGTTGGATTTGGCAAAATACGAGCAAAGGAGGATTGACGATGAGTATTAAGTTAACGATAGACGGCAAAGAGGTGGAGGCTGGCAACGGCGCCACAATCCTTCAGACGGCCAGAGACTACGGGATATATATACCCACACTCTGCGATAATCCCGCCCTTGAGCCTTACGGCGGCTGCCGGCTTTGCCTTGTCGAAGTAGAGGGGATGCCTAAACCCACGACATCGTGTACGACACCGGTTACAGAGGGGATGAAGGTAAGGACCTCCACCCCAACAGTGGAGAGGTTGAGAAAGACGGTCATTGAGCTTCTGCTCTCTGACCATCCCAACGACTGCATGATATGTGAGCGCGCGGGGGATTGCAAGCTTCAGGAGTTCGCCTATTTCTACGGGCTTAGAGAGAACAGGTTTTACGGCAAGAGAAGGCAATATACGAAGACAGACGGCAATCCGTTTCTTGAGCGTAATATGGACAAGTGCATCCTGTGCGGGCAGTGCGTACGTGTGTGTAACGAGGTGCAGGGCGTCGGGGCGATAGACATAGCCTACAGGGGATTTGACGCGAAGGTGTGCCCTTCGTTCGAGAAAGATTTGGACTGCGAGTTTTGCGGTCAATGTGTCTCGGTATGCCCCACAGGCGCGCTTTCAGGGCGTATTTGGGCGAAGAAGGGACGTGCGATTAACGTAAAGGAAGTCGAGACGACCTGCTCATACTGCGGGTGCGGCTGTCAGCTGAATCTCCACGTTCGGGGCAACGAAATAGCGCGTGTCTCATCAAAGGCCGATACACATAACGAGGGATGGCTTTGCGTAAAGGGCAGATTTGGTTACGAATTTATAAACAGCCCTGACAGGCTCAAGACCCCATTGATAAAAAAAGACGGGAAATTCACAGAGGCAACCTGGGACGAGGCCATTGCGTATATTACGACGAGATTCAAGAAAATCGTCGAAGACCACGGCCCCGACGCCCTCGCGGGTCTTTCCTCGGCCAAATGTACGAACGAGGAGAATTTTCTGTTTCAAAAATTTATGCGCGCGGTGATAGGGACGAACAACGTTGACCACTGCGCCCGTCTCTGACACAGCCCAACGGTGGCCGGTCTGGTCACAGTATTTGGTTCGGGCGCTATGACAAACTCTGTCCCTGAGACGGAGAATAACGATGTGCTGTTTATAATTGGCTCAAACACGAAGGAGAACCACCCGATTGTGGCGTTGAGGATGCTAAAGGCAGTCAAAAAGGGGGCGAAGCTGATAATCGCCGACCCACGGCGCATACCCTTGGTTAAGTATGCCCATCTGTGGCTCAAGCAGAGACATGGCACGGACGTGGCGCTGATTAACACCATGATGCACGTGATGATAAAAGAAGACCTGGTAAATAAAAAGTTCATAGAAGAGCGCACTGAGGGTTTTACTAAAGTCGCCGAGGCTGTCGAAGAATATACCCCGGCCGTGGGCGAAAAGATAACCGGCGTGCCTAAAGAGAAAATAATTGAGGCGGCAAGGATTTATGCCGCGGGCAAAAACGCCGCCGTATATTACACAATGGGCATTACCCAGCACAGCCACGGCACTGATAATGTAATTAGCCTTGCCAACCTTGTGCTGATGGGCGGCAATTTGGGGCGTCCGTCAGTCGGCCTTAATCCTTTGCGCGGACAGAATAACGTCCAGGGAGCAAGCGATATGGCCGCTGCCCCGAACGTATTGCCGGGTTATCAAAAGGTAACGGATGAGGCCGTGCGGCGCAAGTTCGAGGCGCAGTGGAAGGTGAAACTCCCGGATAAGGTAGGGATGACGGCGATTGATATGATGTATGCCGCCGAGGCCGGCAAACTAAAGGGGTTGTATATCATGGGAGAGAACCCCGTGATGTCGGACGCCGACCAGAAACACACAATTCACGCGCTTAAAAGCCTTGAGTTTTTAGTAGTGCAGGATATATTCATGACACAGACTACCGAACTGGCCGATGTCGTGCTTCCTGCCGTGTGTTTTGCCGAAAAAGACGGTACGTTTACCAATACAGACCGCCGCGTTCAAAGGGTAAGAAAGGCGCTCAACCCTCCCGGTGAGGCAAGGGATGATTCTGCGATAATCATGGAGCTTTCCCGCGCTATGGGATATGATATGAACTATGGCAATATGTCAGAGGTCTTTGACGAGGCAGGGCGTCTGTGGCAAAACATAGCCGGCATAAACTACCGCCGCATAGAAAAACGTGGGATTCAATGGCCGTGTCCGACTCCAGAGCATCCTGGGACGCCATATCTGTTTAAAGACACATTTCCGATAGGAAAAGCAAAGTTCTCTGCTATTAAGTTTAACCCTTCTCTGGAGCTGCCGGATGAGGAGTATCCCTTTACGCTGTCAACTGGCAGACAACTGCTTCAATACCACACAGGCACGATGACGCGCCGCGTAAAGGCAATAGACACGGCAGCACACGAGGCATACGTAGAAATCAACCCTGCAGACGCAGGTCGGATGAGCATAGACAATGGCGCCATGGTGCATGTAACCTCGCGCAGAGGCTCAATTACGTTGAAGGCAAAGGTTACAAACGTGCCGGATGTCGGGGTGGTGTTTATCCCATTCCACTACAGCGAGGCAGCCGCCAACGTGCTGACAAATCCCGTATATGACCCAATTTGCAAGATACCGGAGCTGAAGGTCTGTGCCGTAAAATTAGAAAAAGTACAGGAGGACAAAAATCATGCCGCTTGATCCAAAGAAACACGATGACTGGGAAATAGCCGAAGCAGCAGAGCAAAACATGAAGACAGTGTATCAGCTGGCCGAAGAGTTAGGACTGCCAAAGGACGAACTCCTTCCTCACGGACACTACGTGGCAAAAATCGACTTTAAGCGCCTGTTAAGCCGTCTGGCAGACAAACCCAACGGCAAGTACATTGACGTTACCGCGATAACACCCACACCCCTTGGCGAAGGCAAGTCAACATCTACTATCGGCCTCGTTCAGGGACTTGGCAAGAGGAAAAAGAGCGTCATAGCGGCAATAAGACAGCCCTCCGGCGGCCCTACGATGAACATCAAAGGCTCGGCGGCGGGCGGTGGCCTTTCGCAGTGCGTCCCCCTGACCCCATTTTCACTTGGTCTGACCGGCGACATCAATGCCATAATAAACTCCCACAACCTTTCAATGGTGGCGCTGACCTCAAGGATGCAGCATGAGATGAACTACTCGGACGAACAGCTTGCCAAGAGAAGGCTCAGGAGGCTGGACATAGACCCGCGCCGCGTGCAGCAGGGCTGGATAATGGACTTTTGCGCCCAGTCGTTAAGGAAGATGATAATAGGAATAGGCGGCAAGATGGACGGCTTTATGATGGAGTCCCGTTTTGACATAGCCGTCTCATCCGAGATAATGGCAATATTGGCGGTGGCTACCGACCTGAAAGATTTCAGAGACAGAATGGGCAAGATAGTTGTGGCCTATGACAGGACAGGAAACCCTGTTACCACAAGAGACCTTGAAGTTGACGGCGCCATGACCGCGTGGATGGTGGAGGCCTTAAATCCGAATCTGCTTCAGACAATAGAGGGGCAGCCGGTGTTGGTTCACGCCGGGCCGTTTGCCAATATAGCAATAGGGCAGTCGTCAATAATAGCGGACAGGGTAGGTCTGAAGCTTGCCGATTATAACGTGACGGAATCCGGCTTTGGGGCGGACATAGGGTTTGAGAAATTCTGGAATCTGAAGTGCCGTTACTCTGGCCTTAAACCAAACGCCGCCGTAATCGTAGCAACGATAAGGGCATTGAAATGCCACGGTGGGGCACCGATTCCCGTACCCGGCAGGCCGATTCCCGATGAGTATAAGGGTGAAAATGTTGGATGGGTGGACAAGGGCTGCATAAACCTTATACATCACATCAAAAACATAAAATCGTCAGGAGTCAATCCCGTCGTATGTATCAACGCGTTTTACACGGACACTGACGCGGAAATCGACATAGTACGAAAGAACGCAGAGGCCGCCGGGGCAAGGGTAGCGCTCTCCAGACACTGGGAAAAGGGCGGCTTTGGTGCTCTGGAGCTGGCCGACGCGGTAGTTGACGCATGTAACGAGGAGAACAACTTCCAGTTCCTCTATCCGCTTGAGATGCCTCTGACGCAGAGAATCGAGAAGATAGCCACACAGATATACGCGGCAGACGGCGTGGACTACTCCCCTGACGCGCTCAAAAAGGCAAAGGCCATAGAGGCCGACCCTGAGTTGAGCAAACTTGGCACGTGTATGGTCAAGACCCACCTGAGCGTCTCCGACAATCCCAACAAAAAGGGAGTGCCCAAGGACTGGAGACTTTTCGTAAGAGACATATTGCTCTTCAAGGGTGCGGGATTTGTCGTCCCCGTAGCCGGAGATATAAAGCTAATGCCCGGCACATCAAGCGACCCGGCGTACAGAAGGGTTGACGTTGACGTAGAAACCGGCAAGGTAAAAGGTCTGTTTTAAAGAGGACAATACGGGAAGGGCTGCGCCCTTCCCGTTACTTCTTTTCCTGCATTTTGTGATGCAATCCACTTGATGTAATCAAGTTCTTTTGCTATAATAGCGTTCGGTGAGGATATAAATTTTGATAAAAAAAGTCCCTGAAGCCGCATCTGAAGATATAACGCGCGGCGTCATAAAAAGCGGTTTTGGCTGAACATCGTCAAAGAACCTGGTCGAGGTTAACCAGCTGAGGGGACTTTTTTTGCCTATCGCTACCGTTAGTTGACGGTTTTTAGCTCACTCAATCTTTCCTGAAGTCATTCCTTAGCGTTAAGCAAAGACTGTTGTTTCTCTCGTACGGCCTTGCCGTGCGTAAAAAAAATGAGTAACGCGGAGGATTTATGTCAAAAGACTACAAAGATATGTGGAAGAAGCTCGGACTAAACATCGATGCCCACGACGGATTACTTGCAGTTTTGACCAACGCCTATACAAACATCTATCTGTCACAAAAAGAACGCCCAAAGGCAATGGCATATTTCGATTTTGTCATATCCGAGGTGCACGGCCTAAGAATCGAGGAATTGCTTAACGCCAAAGAGCAAGGCAAAAAAATAATAGGCACGTTCTGTATATTCGTTCCCGAGGAGCTGATACTTGCGGTTGACGGCGTATGTATCGGGCTTTGCTCCGGCGCCGATGTAGGAAGTGACAGCGCGGAGACACATATCCCACGAAACACATGCGCGTTGATTAAATCTTTTATCGGGTTTAAGTTGAGCGGCATTTGTCCGTACATCGAAACGACGGACCTCATAGTAGGAGAGACCACCTGTGACGGCAAGAAAAAGGCATACGAGGCCTTTGACAAAATAACCGGTAAAGTCTACGTCATGGAAGTCCCAAATAAAAAAAGCGACAGCGACATGCGGCTGTGGAAACAAGAAATAAGGCAATTTGCCGAAAGGCTTCAGGAGGTTGCCTCTACAAAGATTACTCTGGAAAAACTGAGAGAGGCTGTCAGAGTAGTCAACGAAAAAAGAGCCGCTCTGCAAAGACTGTCTAAACTGAGAAGCAACGACCCTGCCCCCATCTCGGGGTTGGACGCGCTGCTGATAAACCAGATATCTTTCTTTGACGACCCCATTCGCTTCACTGCTAAACTAAACGAATTATGCGACGAACTCGATCAACGTGTAAAAGACGGCAAGGGCGTTGCCCCGGCAGGGTCACCCAGGGTAATGATAGCAGGGTCGCCCATGGCTATTCCAAACTGGAAATTGCACGCCGTCATTGAGTCCTCCGGCGCGGTAGTTGTCGGCGAGGAGGCCTGTGTCGGCGAGAGAAACTACAGGACTCTTCTTGATGACACATTCGATTCCGTTGACCAGGCCCTCGAAATGATAGCCGAAAGATATCTGACAATAGACTGCGCGTGTTTTACACCGAACGATGACCGCCTCGATAATATTATAAATATGGCAGGGAAATTGAGGGCTGACGGCGTTATCCACTATGCCTTACAGTTTTGTACCACTTATATGATGGAGTCATATAAGGTGCAAAGCTCGCTGAAAGAAAAGAACATACCGTTTTTGCGTATTGAAACCGATTATTCGTTGGAGGATATGGGACAGTTAAAGACCCGGGTTGAGGCGTTTCTTGAGATGATAAAGGGGGCATGAGCAGTTGAAAAGAGGCGGCATTGATATCGGCTCCAGATTTATAAAGTACGTCGTATTAAACGATGACGGCACGACGTCTTTCTATAAAACGGAGACCGGCCATAATCCTCTGTCGGTATGTAAGCAATTAATAAATTCCGATAAGCCGGACAAGCTCACGGCAACCGGCTACGGCAGGCACCTGATGGAAGTATGGGACGACATACAAACAATCACGGAGATAAAGGCGGTGGCAAGGGGCGCTAAAGAGATTTTCCCCCGCTGCCGCACCGTAATTGACATAGGGGGGC
>JADFXO010000122.1 GCA_015233485.1 Nitrospirota bacterium | reverse complement strand
TTGTCCTCCTGAGTCAAACCAAGCCCCATGGCGGACTCATCCACCATAGGACATGAAAAATACGCCCCCCCTATTGACGGCAGCATCCCGATTAACAGGGGCATCGAGATGAGTACGCATTTCTTGTTCCTTAACACACCCTTTACCGCGCCAGTCATCACTTTGAGTATGTTGTTCTCTCTTAAAATCATCTCAAGCATCCTGATAAACGCCAGGGCAAGTGTAAGCTCAAGTGTTTTCTTCGACACTATGGCCGAGTAAACTGTAGCGGCTATTGCGTCCGGTCTCATCAGGTATATGGCAAAAATGATTGCGGATGCGGCAATAAGCACGTAGCCGACGTGCAATTTCATGCGAATAAGGATTATCATCACCACAAACACGGCGGTTATCCCGATTATATCGAACATCAGCGCGTCCCCCTTGCGTGCAGGAATTCCTCAACCAATGAGGCGGCCTTGTCCTTTGAGTCTATCAACCCCTCAAGGGTTTTTAATTTGATAGCGCCAAGGATTTCGCTAAACAATGGCGACGGAATAAGGCCAAAAGTCTCTATTAAATCCCTGCCTGTGATAAACCTTGGGGCAGTCTTTCGCGGCATATATTGACACTCGTAGAAATCCAGAATGTCCCTGCATATGTCTATTGTCTGTTCCTGTCCTTCGGGCTTCGCGCCTGAGTCCGCCGCCCACACGATAACAAGGGCATAGATATCCTCCCCTACGGCGTTTAAAAGCCTGATGAGCGGTTTTTTCATCAAGGCAAAAGCGTCGCGCCAGGCACGCTTAAACGCCAAAATCCTCATGTGGTTTTTTACAAGCATGGTTACGAATTCAGTCTCTTTTGCAGAGGCCTTAAATCTGCTCAATATGCCGGCAGCAATCCCCGCGCCCTCGTGTTCGTGGCGATGAAACGAAAAATCGCCATCTTTTGAGAGCCGCCGCGTTGGATATTTCCCTGCGTCATGAAGCAGTATGGAGAGTTTTATGAGGGCGCTTTTGTGTGGATACCTATCCAGCCAGGCCTTAAGATTACCGGGAATCAGCAAACACGGATTATTAATAATCGCCTCGGCTGCCTCATACGCGGCCATCGTATGGTCAAAGACGTCGAGGTGGTGAAAGCGGTTTTGTTTTAGGCCTCTAAGCGGCTCAAGCTCTGGCAGCAGCGCCAAAAGAAGGCCGGTCTCAAACGCTGATTTTACAATTTCTGTGGATTGGCTGACCTGCAGGAGCATTTTAAGCTCTGCCCATACGCGCTCGGCGGCGGCCCCTGAAATTAGTCCCCTGAGGGCGGAGATGGTGTGAAGCGTATCGCGTTGTATGGCAAACCCCAGCTCTGCCGCCAGCCTAAATGCCCTTAACAACCTGACAGGGTCTTCGGCCAGATTGTCCCTTGAAACCATCCTGATTATCCTGTTATTTATATCGTCCAGTCCTCCGGTCACGTCAATGACCTCGTGGCCGTTATCAAAAAGCGAAATGGCAAGGGCATTGACCGTAAAATCACGGCTGCCGAGGTCGCTCTCAATGCCCCCGCCCCTCAATGAAGTAAAATCAAAGATGCAGTCCCCTTTTACGACCCTTGCGGTTGGAAATCTCTCGTGCAGCACAACATATGCCCCGTTTATTGCGTCAGCAAAGCGCTTCGCATTGAAAAAAGGGCTGCCGCTCAGGACGAAATCATAGTCCCGTATCCGCCGGTTTAAAATGAAAAAGTCCCTGACCGTACCGCCCACCAAAAAAAAGCCCTCGCGGCATGAGCCGGCGTGCTCCATCAGGATGTCGATGTAGGGTATTTTTTCCTTAATCACCGCGGCGTATAGGTAGTATCTGATTGGCACCTCTATATGAACGCCCTTGACTGGATTGCGGCTATGCGGGCGGTTGACTCCTCTGTTAACCCGGCCGAGGCCGCCTCATCGGTATCGAGATGCAGCTCAAGCGTATAGTTAGGGTCTACCCTGACAAAGACATCACGAAGTATGACATCCTTATTACTGCCGGAGGCGGCCACGCTTACGACGTCATGGTCTCTGATACCGTAAGAAAGGGCGTCTTGGGGGCTCATGTGGCAATGTCTCCTGGCGCAGATGACGCCGTTGTTGAGTTTTACTGTGCCGGCAGGCCCAACAATCGTAATAGAGGCCGCGCCGTCAAGGTCGCCTGAGAGCCTTAAAGGGGCATCGACTCCAAGTTTAAACTCCTCCGTGCGGCTTATCTCCACCTGTGTCACTCTTTTGAACGGGGCAACCACACTGACGTTTTCTATTGTGCCCAGAGGGCCTGCTAAACTAAGTGTCTCTTCGGCGATAAACGACTGCGGCTGCCTTTGCTGGTGTTTCTTTGTAAGCGTCTTTCCCTCGCCAAAGAGGACGGCGAAGTCTGCTTCGCATAAGTGGACGTGGCATCCTGTAACGAGAATGGGAATCTGCCTTGTTGTTTTCGGGGTGGGCATTGTCTGCCGCAGGGCCAGGGCGTGGAGGGTCTCCCTGGCAATCATTCGCTCTTCGTCAGCGGCTATGACAAGGATTTTAATTTGTGTACCGACGGCGGAGATTTCCTCAATATGGCCCCTCTGTACCTTTGCCCTCTCGTTTGCCTCTTTTGAGATGGCCAGGCCGATATGGTCAAGGCCGTGGCATACGCGTCCTCGTATCGCGGCAGAGTTTTCGCCGATTCCAGCCGTGAATATCAGCGCGTCGATACCGCCCAAAACGGCCGCATACGCGGCGATGTATTTTCTTAGCCGGTAGCAAAATAATGATGCTGCGGTCTTGGCCCTCGCATCACCGGCGTCGGCGGCGGCAAGTATTTCTCTCATATCGTTACTAAGTCCTGTGAGGCCTTTGAGGCCGCTTTCCTTGTTCAGTAAATTATCGATGTCTTTGACGCCGAGGCCGGAGTTCAACAGATAAATCAGCACCCCCGGGTCAATATCGCCGCCGCGCGTACCCATGACCAGACCCTCCAAAGGGGTCATCCCCATGCTTGTGTCAACACTCGTGCCGTGGTCAATGGCGCATATAGATGCCCCGTTGCCAAGATGGCACGATATGATTCTCAATTCCCGCACACTGCGCTTAAGATATGCCGCCGCCATCAATGAGACATAATTGTGGTTCGTGCCGTGAAACCCGTAACGCCGAATGTTTTCGCCAACGTGGTATTTTTCTCCAATATCGCGGGCGATGGCGTATAAGAACGCGCGCTCAGGCATGTTCTGATGAAAGGCCGTGTCAAAGACCGCTACCGCGCCCTTGTCCGGCAGGAGGTTCCGCATCGCCTCAACTCCGGCAAGGTTATAGGGATTGTGAAGAGGAGCCAGAGGGATACACTGTCTGATTTTCTCAATGACATCGTCTGTTATCACGGCCGAGTTCTTAAACTTATCCCCGCCGTGCACTACCCTGTGTCCGACGGCGTCTATTTCGTTAAAGGCAGCGATAGCGCCAATTGAAGTGTCGGTCAGGGCGGCCTCCATGTCAGAGAAGGCCTTTGGGAAATCAGGGACTTCAACCTCTTTTTTCACCTCTGATTTTTGTGATTTTATCTTGTGATATGACGCGCTTGTGCCGATTTTCTCTATAAGGCCTTCCATAAGGGGGACGGGATTAGACGTGTCAAAGAGCGAGTATTTCAGCGAAGAGCTGCCGCAGTTTATGACCAGAATCTTCGTTTGTTTAAGCGCGGATGAGAAATTTAAATCATAGGGGTCGGGGTTTTCCTGCCTTGATGTCTTGTACTGGGCTGTAAGTGTCTCATTCTGTTCCTTTTGAGTCATCCTTTTATTAATCAGCGCGGCTATTTTAGGAGCCGCGGGGTTGGCGGTCGGGCTTGCTTTACAGAATAATCTGGCTAATTTTGCGGGCGGCGTCCTTATTTTACTGTTTAAGCCTTTTAAGGTGGGCGATGTAATTTCGGCGCAGGGTTTTACGGGCAAAGTAAGCGAGATCGGGATATTTCATGCCGTTATCAAGATGCCGGACAATAAGACCATCATCATTCCAAACGGCCCGCTGTCCGGCGGAAGCATTACAAACTTTTCTACAGAACCTCTGCGAAGACTCGATCTGACGTTTGGTATCGCAGATAACGGCGATATTAACAATATTAAAACAATCTTTCTCTCGATGTTTAGTGAAGACAGCCGCATTTTAAAATCACCGGCACCTTCGTTAAGAGTAACTGAAATATCGGAGGCCGCAATAAAAATGTCTGTCCATCTCTGGTGTAACGCGGCAGATTACGCTGCCTTAAGCGACGAAATGCCCGAAATAGCCAGAAATGTGTTCAACTCGAAAGATATGAAAATAACATACCCGTAAGATTACCCATCGGGGGGGTGGGATTTCGGCAGGGTTATTTCAAATATGACCCCGTTTTCGACGTTTCGCGCGGTTACCGTGCCTCCCAGTTTACTGGCATGCGCCCTGACCTGAAAAAGACCTATGCCGCTGCCCCCGGATTTTGTGGAATAAAACGGCTCGAATATCTTTTCAATATCTGCAATAGGACTTCCCGTGTCAAAGGCGCAGACCCTTATCTTGCCGGCCTCGTCAACTATCTCTATCGATAATTCCAACTCCTCTTCAAGGTATTTATCGTACATGTTCTTTACTAAATTGTCAAATATCAAAAAAATCGTCCCCTCGTTGGCGTAAACCGACCCCTTCCCCCTGACTTCACATTGTAAATGGTACAGGCTGATCAACTGTTGCAGCACATCCTCAATTTTGATTGTCATCATAGTGGGCTGCTTATCAGAAGGCCTCAGATTCAGCGTGTTTATTATCTTATTCGCCTTTAACATCAGCGGAGAGTAGGAGTCCTTTAAATACCTCACATATCGTAGTTCATCGGCCTCGTCCTTCAGGTTTTGAAGGTTATAGTAAGACGTCTGGATAAACTGTGCGATGTTCTTAATGTCATGCTGCACGAAGACCTGAACCTTTAAGACGTTTGTGAAGGTATCACTAAGCGTCCTGATTTTCATCAGCATGTCCTGCCTGATAATCAAAAAAATATGCTCCAGCACTAATGCGTAGAGTGTCTTTAAGGCTCCTCTGGAAAAAGACGGCACAAGCGTAAAGGACACCCTCAAGTCCCCGTCGTCATAGGACTTGATGATAAAGACATCAGCGCCTGTCAGCTCCTTCTTAAAACTTGCCCCCCCATGGCAGACGTTGTAGGCAAAATCCCTGACCCTTATTTTTTTAAGATAAACAGGGATTTCAAATAAGAACGCAGCCGCATCATACTGCACGCGCTCATTCAAATCCGACAACTCAAGAATGACACGCGCGAATCTGCTTGTTCTCAGCACCCTTAGATAACAGACCGCGCACACGGCAGCCGCACATGCGGCAGCTACCGCACAGACAAGTACCGCCGGGTTGTCCTTAAACGGCATTCCTCATTATTTTCCAGCCGAATTTTTTGATGAAATAGTAGAGGTTCTCCCGCCTTATGCCAATTATCTTGGCAGACTTGTAGATATTGTAATTGTTTTCAAGAAGTACCTTGCGGATTAGCTTCCTCTCGGCCTCCTCTCTGATTGACTGCAGGCCGTCGCCAAGCTTGGCGCTGACATATATCTGTTTTACGCCGTCCTCACTGATCCTTTGTTCGGACTCCCTGAAAAGAATTGCCCTTTCGATGGCGTAAATTACTTTTTCCATGTTGACGGGCTTGGCTATATAGTCAAAAACCCCGCGCCTTATTGAGGCCGCCGTCACGTCTTCGCTGTCTTGCCCTGTGAGGACAAGTATCTTTGTCTCGGTGTTCTCCGCAATATAGTCGATAATCTTCAGACCCTCATCGGGCGTGTTTGATGCCGGAGGAAGCCCAAGATCAAGGATTGCCACAGACATGTCCGCGTTTTTGAGAGCGCGAACCGCCTCTCTTCGATTTTGCGCCTCGTAAACGGTATAATGCTTTTCGACGGCAAAGCAAACCTGCTTTCGCAGCGCGGTGTCGTCTTCCACGATAAGCACATTATGGGAAGTTTCTGTCCTGCCGGCCATTTGGTTGTCATCCATCATATTTTTCCACCATCCTTGCGTCTTTTCACCATCCTTGCACCATCCTTGCGTCCTTGAATAGTAAGAGTAGTAACCCGCTTTTGACTAATTATACCACATTTGAAAAAAAATTGTACATGTTTTATTAATGCCGTGCCTTGCCGATTATTTTTTTTTTATTTCATCCTGCCTCTTACGTTCGTACAATAAAATACCGGCGGCAACGGAGACATTCAGCGATTTGATTTTCCCATATAACGGGATATTGACGGTAACATCACAAAGCTCTATGACCGTCCTTCTCAACCCCCGCCCCTCGGAGCCAAGCACGAAGGCCGTTGATGAGGTAAAATCAGCCTCCCATACAGACACGCCCGTATCTGAGTCCGCCCCGCAAATCAGGACATCCTGTTCTTTCAAAGCCCTGATTGCATTTTTGATATTCGATATGACACACAGCGGCACAAGCCCGGCCGCCCCGCACGATGTCTTCTCAACTACGCCGGTTATCCCCGCGTTACGCCGCATCTGAAAGATTACCCCATCCACGCCGGCACACTCGGCCGTTCTTAGTATAGCGCCAAAATTCCCCGGGTCCTCTATCTCGTCCAGAATAATAAAAACCGGATCAGGTGGAGCCTTCCGTATTAGCTCATCAATAGACAGGAAATTCCTCCTTTCTATTAACGCGCACACGCCCTGATGGGAGACGTTTCCAAATCTGTCAAAATAGTTTTTGCCGACGATATTTACGGGTACGGATTTTATAGCCGCGCAAGTGGTGAGTTTTTCCAGACTTTTGCAGGTTTTCCCGACGCATACGACAGACACACAGCCCTTATCGGAGAGCAAGGCCTCTATGACCGGATTAAGGCCATATATCCAGTTGCCGCCCCCCCCGGGCATTTTGGAATCCGGCACGCCTAGAATCCCGGGAAAACCTTCAACTCTAAAGACCTCTTGTCTTGAAGCTCACAAGAGGCCGACAATATCCCCCCATCTACATAGCTCATCTTAAACTGGCCGTATCCATGGTATACAAGGCTCTTTGCGTCGGCCGGACAGCCGTGTTCGCAGCCCGCAACGCCCTTTATCATCCTCACAAGCAGACCCTTGATATCAAGGTTCGATAATTCTGTGCCCATCTTGCCGCCGAAATCAGCGATTTCCTTTGCCACCTTGGGCAAATCGGCCTTATATGGATTTTCTATATCTATTGAGAGGGATTTGCCGTCAATGCTTACGTCTATTTCCATATGACCTACCTCCTAACAAGCATATCTGAATAATAATTAATTCACCGCGTGCCGGTCAAGCCTATAATATAACCTAAATCCACCATCAAAGTAAGACGCGGCATACATTTAAGGTTTTGGTGGAATTTTTACGAAGGGTATAGGAAAACACTTGCCGTAAGGCGCCAAAGGACAGATGGTTTTTTATCTTCACAAATAAATATATTATAAAGATAAGCAAAAAATCTGACGTCATTATTTTGACATCTACCAGAGATAATGGCCATTTCAGGTACATTATAGAGGAATATCTTATTAAAAGCGCCAACATTATGACAGCCGTTGCCATGATCTTTGCGAAAAATAGCCTTCTTTCCCCTTTGCACCCCTTAATTATGCCTACTTTCTTTTTCATGAGAATTGCTGTCTTGACAAAATCTTCCATAATTTAGTAAGCTGCCTGACATGGCTCTTTGAGCTTAAAAAAAACTTCAGGAGGAGTGTTATGGTTACCTATAGGAAATTGTTGGGGATAGTAACAGTATTTTCGTTGGTTATTGCATTGGCACTGATATGCACAACTTCCACGGCAAGGTGTGACACCACAGTTGATAATGAAACATTTACGAAATCGACGGCCTCGGGATGGACATTGTCGGGTAATGCAAAATTGACCGCCGCCGGCGGTGGTGTAGACAATGTTACTGGTGGGAGTGGATGGCTAAGACTTACCGATAACGTGACAAAAAATCAGGCTGGTTCAGCCGTCTACGGTACGGCATTTACAAGCGGACAGTCTGTTCAGGTTTCATTCACCTATGCCTCTTATGGCGGCACCGGGGCGGATGGTTTAGCATTTTATCTTATTGATGGCGCCACAACAGCGGCTAATATAACCACAGGCGCATCTGGTGGGGCGCTCGGATATGCCTCCAACGTTTCTGCCGGCTCTAACGGCGCAACAAATGGTTATGTCGGTATAGGATTTGATGAAGGGGGTTATTTCAGCAGCTCCTATGTTGGGACTTGTAACCCAAGTTGTAAGGGAATTACGCCAAACTCGGTCGTTATTCGTGGTTCAGGCAATAAGTTGATGGGATATAACTTTCTAACGAATGCGCCCGCTACGATACAGACAGGCAGCAGATCAGCTGCAAACACTGTAACTATTACCATTCTCAATTATAAAATTACCGTTGTCCTTAATGGCAAAACGGTAATTAACAATTACGACATTTCAACGGCGCTTGGGCAGAGTGTAATGCCCGGGACATTCAAGATTGGTTTTTCAGCAGGAACGGGCGGCTCAACCAACATACACGAAATTAAAAATCTGAGTGTTACTTCGGTTACGGCAGACTATAACCTTGCCTTAACTGCACTTTACTCACTTTCCTCCTACTTTGGTACACCATATGGCAGCTTTGCGGCATACACATATAACGGCAGCATGTACTATGCCCAGGGGTTAGCCAGTGGTGGTTTCCTTGTAGCCTGGTCAGATGGGTCTATTCTCTTATCTGCCGGTGGACAGTGGTATTCTACGGGTCTATATTGGAAGACATTCACTGACATGATGAATGCAAGCCAGGTGATTGGTCAATTCTACACTACAGGTGCTTCGTATTATGGCGGCCTGTATGGTGGCCTGACACAAGGATTAGCAACATCTGGTGTATACTATGTCCAGGGGTTCAACAATGGTACTGCCCTTGTAGCATGGCCAGATGGATTTTTATATATCTATGACGGTACGGCCGTATCAACTTTAGGCTACCAGAGCGCTTATGATGGTACTGCCTATGTAGGAGTAGGGTCCATATATACATTTACTAATGGACTTGCGAATGTATATTCTGGCGGTGTTTTGTCCACTAATAATGCGTTCTGGAAGTAAGCAAAAGGGGCAAACCATTTATAAAACATAGGAGGGTATTTGTCCTACCGGCTATAGATTCGTCAAACCGGTAGGACAAATGCTTATCACGCAGGGCGTCGTTGGACTTCCCGAGTTTTTACCTAAGCCTGCTGCTCCGCCGCTTTCCACTTCCTCTTTCCCTTCCTTTTCCCTTGTCCCTTATTTTTCCCTTGCGTTTTCCTATCTAATCTATATCACGACAACTATAAACGTGTTCTTAACCGGCACAGGGAGTTGTTTTGTTCCATCAGGCGGCGGTGAAGCCAGGGCAAACGCATTAGAAAAGGCAAACGAGAAAAAATGCAGTAGAAATTTCATGTTCTGGATTCCTGCTTTCGCAGGAATGACAGACAAGACAGCACACATGAACTCCTAAATCAGTCATTCCTACGGGACAAGCCTGCCCTTGACGGTAACCTCAACCATATCGTCAGTACCGCAGTGTGGACACCACGCCTCGGCCTTCGACTCTACGTTATCAGTGCCTTCTTCGATTTCGAATGTCTTATCGAAAATATGCTCAGGATTTTTGGCGCACTGTACTTTATAAACAACCCTTTTAACCTTTTTTTCCATTTTATACCTCTTTATCGCCCCGCTGTCATTAATTTAATCACACTTAGGCATATTCATTTTACCTCTTTCTCTTCTTTTTTGTCATCCTTTGGGCCGAACGTCCACTGAAAGGCAAGGTATGTAAGCATGGTATTAGGGCCGTTTATATCACGTCCCGCCGAAAAGATAATATGATATTCTTCAGTCAGATTAATAGAACCTCCAATGTTAAACCCTGTTTCGCCGCTTTCTCCTTTTGCCTTGGATGAGGTATTAAATATTTCGGCGCCAAGCGTCAGCGTCTTTGAAATCTCCCGCTGCAGCAGCCAGCCAGCAAACCGGTAGTTTTTATTATTGTCACCGGGATTGAACCAGTATCCCCCGCCGCCGTATGTTGTCCACTGTCCCCAGCTTTTTT
>JADFXO010000121.1:9657-10153 GCA_015233485.1 Nitrospirota bacterium | reverse complement strand
TCCTACCCGCCATATCCATAGCCATATCAATATCCATATTCCTACCCACCATATCCATAGCCATAGCCATGCCTCTAGTCATATCCATAGCCATAGACTTGACCATATCCATAGCTATATCCCTAGCCATATTAATAGCCTTAAATATAGTGTTAATAAAATCTATTAATGTTCTTATATCAATAACTTTTGTACAATTTAAATATAACAAACAACCGTATGAATATAAAAACAATTTGTAAAATGGTTTAATAACGTCATAGTTAATATATTTGCTTACATAATACATATAATAACCGGTACCTGCATATAAATCATCCAATTTAATGTTTGAGTAGATTTTCTGAGAAAGTATTTTCTCAGAACTGTAGTTAAATAGAATATATTTATCAATTATAAAAGCTATATTAAAATCTCTTTTATCTGTTGACAAGAGCAATGCGTTATCATCATCAAATAATCCCCCTCTAAATTCCTTCCAATAAAGACCAACTGA
>JADFXO010000121.1:0-9647 GCA_015233485.1 Nitrospirota bacterium | reverse complement strand
TTTTCTAACCTATTGATTTGTTCTAATGAAATATCTTCTATTTTACAACATAAAAGATTCACACTCTCACAGGTATCATTAATTATTGAATCTGAACTATCGTAAAGCATATCGTCATTATGTAAAATCTTACCAGCAAGCTTTTTGATGTAGTCTATAACAGCATTACGTATTTCAATCGATTTGTCTGATTTTTCATTGATTGCGTCAGCTAAATATTTATAAAGCCCACTTACCTTCCCCCTTGTAACCCAAACATAAACAAGGGTCTTTAACCATTTGATTACGTCATCTTGTGAAATCTTATGTTCCATGCCGGTAAATAGATCTATTAGAAATTTGTGGTGTGCTTCGTTATCTTTTTCTATTACATTTTGTAGAATGTTTGACTGACGTTTTTGGGCGCGAACTTTATCCATTCCAAAGAACAGGAGGGCTACCTCATGCCAACCGATATTGTTTGTTAACCGATTAAATATTTCTATATGGAGATAATCTATAAGATCAATATCTGGCCGATTATTGTAAATCCTTGCGGCTGTCAAATACTCTTGAAATGTGAGATGGCTGAATTGATAGTATCCATCCTTCGGTTCTATTATCAGGCCTGTTCTTGCTGTAAAATAAGCGATAATAGCGTCGAAATCATTTGTTTTAACAGTATCAAACCTGCCATGTTTCAGAATATCTCTAAAATAATTCGTGAGCGTACCTTTGCTTATTTGTATGTGCATTTGATGTTTAGTAAATGACTTAGTATTATCTAATTCACTCTCGGCCTTCGTATGAATTGTATAGGCCAGCTCTTCCATTATTACAATTTTATCTTCATAGCTCCAGCCTCTTGCTATCTCGCCCTTCTTTTCTTTAAGTTTTCTTGCTAAATCCAAGTAATGAAGATACGCATCTACCATTTTTGAATACGCAAGCGTCCTCGTGCGCGGAAGTTCCCCGTATGTCTCCGCCACGTAGGCGAGCATGGCAAGATATATCGGTCTGCGCTTTAACTCCTCAAGACCGTAGTCTTTAAGCGCGGCTATGAAATCCTTCGCCTTCATCGTCACCTTGACCTCATCCTCACCATATCGTACGTTATACCAATTAAAGGCATATTGCTCAATTTGCTTTTGATTAAATGGCAGCAGATACATCTTCTTAAAATAACGGTCATATTCACCGTCTCTCAAATAGCCGGAAGGCCTGCCGGTAATGATTATATTCAGAGGGGTCTTGGCGTCTCTAAATTCAGATTTTGACTGTATCCACTCGTTTATCCATCTGATCATATTTAAGTTTTGCGCTTCCCCGATTTCATCAATACCATCAAAAATGACAACCGCCCATCCGCGTTCAATATAAAAATCAAGGAACTCTCTCGTTATATCCAACTTGAGACGTTTTGACATATCCTCAATCCATAAATTCCATAAGTCATCGAAACTATTGATTTTTGAAAAATCCATCTCCCGTAAAATAAATGGAATAACAAGCCTCTTTCCCAATTTGGCGGCGGTTTCGTTTAATATCGGCTGAGAAAGTGCAGATGCAAGAAAGCGCGTCATTGTGGATTTCCCTGAACCGGGAGCGCCCGATATAGCCAAAAAACGTATTCGACAAAGCGCATCTACAATCGATAGGCTCTTAACATTTTCAATTTCATTTGAGGCAGGGTCAATATCTTTCTCATCAATCCGTAAAGGCACATATATGTGCTTCAACATTGCGGGCGTATCCTCATTGGCCTCCATAACCCCGGCCATATCTGCCCGCCTGTATAAAACGAAAAGACGATCCCTATAGACAGTATAATATTTTCTAAATCCAGCCTCGTAAAAGCGGGAGTCAACTGGATATGACCAGCTTTCGCCAGTATCTTTATTATAGATAGTATTTGATTTCTGCATAATTATCGGTTGCCGTTACATGAGAGAAATTACTCAGGAATTCATGCCGGAAATTTTCATAACTCTTATGCTTTCCCTGCATCTCATATACTTCGGTTAAAAATTTCTTTTCTGATTTTTCATCGTTATTTAAGAATTCTTTTTTGATCATCTCCTCTAATGAATCCCCTTTCTTCGATGAATTATTCTCGTTTGGTTTATCATCAGAGGATTCATCAGATTCAGTTGTATCTTTTTCTTTAGATTTTAGTCTTAATAGATCATAATCCTGCAAATGGCTTCTCATCTCTAAATAAAAGAAATATTCATTGTGATTAGTAATTGAATACCTCATATTATCTTTTAAAACTGTCTTCAAATCGTCTACCAATTCAATTTTACTCTCCAACACAGAATAAACCGGTTCGTGAAAAATCTTTAAATACGTTATAAGCGCCAGTTTCTGTAAATCATCAAGCCCGATTTTGGGTTTGGGATTGGTATCAGAGGGCTTGTACAATTTGGAAGTTATAACATGAAATCGAAACGCCGTCAGAAACGCCTTTATCCTTCGCGGATTCGGGTCGATAATATCACTAATGAAATCGCATAACCCTTCGCATTTACCTTTTGGAATGAAATCATATTCCCCTAACCTTTTCATCACGAAATCTTTATATTTATCTTCTGCCGGCTGCTTGATATATATAGTTGACTGAAAGAGCTTTTCCAGATACGAACGCGACTCTTTGTCGGAACGTTGGACAGTATTGGCAAGCGCATTCTCTACATGATGCCTGTCGTAACCAAAAACAAAAACACATCGCTTAGTAGAAAGATGCTGCTTTATTTCTCTAAGAAGTTTAGATATTGTAGCATATTCACACCTGTCAAGGTCATCTATGAATATCACTAATTTTGCGCGGGGATCTATCGTCAATTTAATAGTTTCGTCTGCATCCATGGATAATACCGTTAATAATTCTTCTATAGTATATTGAAAAATCAGCTTAAACCTTTGACTTCTGGTGTTGTATTCAAAGTTCTCGTGTTCAAATTTATCACCCTCTTTCTGTATCATAGCGGCAAGTTTACCAAGCCCCGCACGAAGGCCGACAGACAATAACTTCTTACCTTCTTTCAACGTCTTTGATATGGAGGAAAAATACTTTCTTATTTCTTTAAGCAATTCGATAATAGGTTCGTCATGGTTTTCGTGTTCCCACGGGTTAAACCAGATTGAGTGAATGTGTTCAATAATATTCTTATCGAGTGGATAGCGCTCTTTAACTATTTTAATTTTACCTTCTTCTTCATTGTCCTTTAATGGTTCATTATGCTCGCCAATCCAGCTTTCCTGAACTCTACCTCCGAGGCTTGCCATTATATATTTCATCAAGCTGGTCTTGCCGCTTCCCCATCTGCCCGATATTCCTATGACAAACGGTGTTTCGCAGTTGATTATCATATCCCTGATTTTATCGGCCTGCTCTCTGTAACCAAGAGCATCAATTTCATAGGTATATTCATCACTGATATAATTACTCATAATCAGACTATTTTCCAAAAATCCCAAATAGCCGTATGAATGCCGCAACTACACCGGCCTGTGCCACGAGCATCGCGGCTACCTCACCTAATGTGTACTTTAGCACGTTGTAAAGTTCTATTGTCCCTGTCATGACCTTATTATACCAGAAGAACTCCAAAACAATACACTATGATAAGCTCCTTTCGCTTAATACAGCAATTTCTTTACCTTGGAATCACCGGGTACTGACACGCCCCGGTCGACACCCGGTTGGCCCTCCTTGACAACGGTGGCTCGATAGTGTTATTTATTTATGTGCGAGCTGCGTGCGTCGCAGCGGCTAAAATTATGCATATAAAAGATAACATTAAACCCGGGCGGTCGTCGTCCCTGATTAAGTACGCCCTGCTTGTTCTCCTTGCCGTTGCTATCGGCATATATGTGTCTGTCAATAAACCGCCTATTGATATTAAAGTAACGAACGCCTTCGTTTATGGTTTGTTTTTTTATGGCATTTTTAAAACAGCCGATTACTTTTTCAGCACGCTATATATCGAAAGGGCAAAGATTGCGGTTCCTAAGCTCATCCATGACATCGTCAAGGCGGTTATATACGCTATAGCCCTGTTCGCGATATTGAAAATACAGTTTGGCATCGATTTGACTCCTATAATAACGACTTCGGCGGTATTTTCTATGGTCATAGGTCTTGCGCTGCAGGATACCCTGACCAATCTTATCGCAGGCGTAGTGCTGCACATAGAGACCCCCTTTAGAATCAACGACTGGATACGCGTAAAAGATACAGACTGCAAGGTCATCGAGATAAACTGGCGCACGACTAAACTCCTCACGCATTCTAACGATTATCTGGTCATTCCCAACGGCAATATTATAAAGGATACGATTCTCAGCGCAAATTATCCCACACCAAATCATATCATGAGCCTCTTCGTAGGTGTGGACTACGATACCCCTCCCAATAAGGTAAAGCAGGTTATCGAATCGGTATGCCTAAGGACTTACGCATTAAAAAATCCTCCACCGGAGGTATGGGTGATAAAATATAACGACTCCGCCATCGAATACGAGATCAGGGTCTGGATTAACGACTACGGCCTCAAACCCCACATCGCCAACATTATAATGACTAAACTCTGGTACGCCTTCAAAAGAGAAAACATCAGGATTCCGTTTCCCGTCAGAGATGTTTACTGCCATCCCGTAACCTGCGCTGACAGCAGCGACGAGTTCGAACAGAAATACTCAGCCGTACAGCGAATAGAGTTTTTCTCCATCTTCCCCAAAGATGGACAAAAAGAAATCGCCTCGCTGCTGGCCCAAAAATATTTCGGACAAGGTGAAAGTATCTTTGAAGAGGGCGACGAAGGCGACTCCTTCTATGTCATTCGAAGGGGCAGGGTTTCGGTAACGGTAGGCGGTAACGAAGTGGCCGTTCTTAAGAGGGGGGATTTTTTCGGAGAGATTTCCCTTTTTACCGGAGGTATCAGAACTGCCAGCGTGACGGCTAAAGAAGACACGTTACTCCTCGTTCTTGATAAGGAGGGGTTCTCCAATGTAATAATGGACAATCCGAGCGCCGTCGAATCAATCAGCTCCATTATAACGCGCAGGGAAATCGAAAATGAGCAATTGGCCCGAAAAATGAGCGAACAGGCACTGTCCGAAGAGCAGCTCAACGCCCAGTTTGCAAGTAAGAAAACGAAGATGTTTCATAAAATCAGGGAATTCTTTAACATGTCGTAAGAGCCTGTAGCCGGAGTACCGAAGCCGCCAACGAGGGGATAATCCCCCGTCTTGGCGGCGGCAGCCCAAATTAAATAAATAAAACATGTGCGAGAATACGGGGTGAAGGGGGGTTACCTCCCTTCATCTTTAATCCTTATTCTGCAGCCGGTTTCTCATCGGGGACATTCAGGCGGATATACAGTTCTCTAAGCTGTTTTTTATCGACATGAGACGGCGCACCGCTAAGAGGACAGGCTGCCCTCTGTGTCTTTGGAAAGGCAATCACATCCCTTATCGACTGTGACCCGGTCATGAGCATTACGAGACGGTCAAGCCCAATGGCAAGCCCTCCATGAGGCGGCGCACCGTACTTTAGGGCATCAAGCAGGAAGCCAAACCGCTCTTCGGCCTCCTCCTCCGCCATGCCGATAAGTTTCAATATCTTTTTTTGCAGCTCTGAGTCATGAATACGAATACTCCCCCCGCCTATCTCGCTGCCATTTAGCACGAGGTCATAGGCCTTCGATTTTAGTTTCGACAAATCTAAATCGCCGCCATCCATTATTTTTTTTATGCCATCTTCCGTAGGGGATGTAAACGGGTGGTGGATTGCCTGAAATCTGGAGTCCTCTTCATTCCACTCAAACAGGGGAAAGTCTGTTATCCATGCGAATTTGTCCCCTGTGGGAATGAGATTCTGTTTTTTTGCAATGTCAAGACGCATACGGCTTAAAACGTCATTAACTACGCGCTCCTTATCTGCCACAAAGAGCATCATATCGCCGGGGGCGGCCATAAGCCTGCCGGCCATTTGCCGTACGACATCCTCTGGGAAGAATTTTAATATAGGCGACTCAAACGCGTCCTTTACCTTTATCCACGCAAGGCCTTTTGCGCCAAGGGACTGCGCCTCAGCTGTGAGGAGATCCGTTTCACGCCGTGAATAGCCCGCCATGCCTTTTCCAAGAAGACCTTTAACCCGCCCGCCGGCTGCGAGCGCGTCAAGAAATACCTTAAACGAACTCTTCGACGCCAAACCGGCCATGTCCTTAAGCTCCAGCTGGAACCTCATATCCGGTTTGTCGTTGCCGAAACGCTCCATCGCGTCGCTATACGGCAGCCTCTCAAATGGAGTGGGCAGCTCTTCGCTTCTTATCTCTTTAAATACCTTCTTTACAAGACCTTCAACAAGATTTATTATGTCGTCAACGCCGACAAAGGACATCTCCATGTCGATTTGCGTAAATTCCGGCTGTCTGTCCGCCCGTAAGTCCTCATCGCGAAAACACCGCACTATTTGATAATATCTCTCCATGCCGCCTACCATCAGGAGCTGCTTAAAGAGCTGCGGCGACTGAGGAAGGGCATAAAAACAGCCCGGCGTCATGCGGCTTGGCACGAGATAATCGCGCGCCCCCTCCGGCGTTGATTTTGTCAGCACGGGGGTTTCTATCTCTAAAAAACCTTCTCTGTCCAGATAATCCCGGACGGCCTTGCATGTCTTATGGCGCGTGACAATATTTTTCAACATCTCCGGCCTGCGAAGGTCGAGATAACGGTATTTTAAGCGGTTGGCCTCGGCAATATCGACGTCCTGGTCGAGCTGAAAAGGCAGGGGTTCACACTTGTTTAATATCTCAAGCTCTTTTACATAGACCTCAACGCTTCCGGTCGGGATGCCGGGGTTTTCGGTGCCTTCGGGCCTTATGCGTACATCGCCTTTGACGGTAATTACGTATTCGGCCCTTAGTTGGTGGGCCATCTTGTGAATAGTTTTCTCACCGTAATCAGGGCTGAATACCAACTGTGCCGCGCCCGTCCTGTCTCTCAAATCACAAAATATCAGTCCGCCGTGGTCGCGGCTGCGAAACACCCACCCGCTCATCATTACTTCTTTCCCTGCGTGTGTGCTACCTATCTCCCCGCAGCCTATGCTCCGGTACACATTGCTAGTGTACATCCGGCCTCCCGTTGGGTTTTATGTCAACCTCTTTGAATATTGAATACAGCTCTTCCTGCGTCAGGTAAACCCACTGGCCCGGCTTGAGGTTTCCCAACGTGATGCCATTTATTGCAACCCGCTTCAGTTTCGCAACGGGGTGTTTTACATAAGTAAACATTCGGCGTATCTGGCGTTTTTTCCCTTCATATATGGTCGCCTCAAGCCACGTGTTTGACACGGTATCCTTGCTTTTCATTCTCTTTATCCCGGCCGGGGCGGTTACGCCGTCTTCGAGCCTTACGCCGCGGCGCAGCTTATCCAAATCGACATCCGAGATGTCTCCTTTGACCTTTACCTGATACGTCTTAGGGATTTTTTTTGTGGGATGGAGGATGTGATAGGCCAAATCACCGTCATTCGTAAGAAGCAATAACCCCTCCGTATGGTAGTCGAGCCTACCCACGGGATAGACGCGCTGCCCTACGCCGACGATATAATCGGCCACGGTTGGCCTGCCTTCGGGGTCTGTCATCGTGGTTACGACCTCGTCGGGTTTGTTGAATTTGATATAGACGCGCCTCTGGCCGATTTTTGGATTCAGGAGTTTGCCGTCTACTTTTATATGGTCTTTTTCGACATCCGCCTTCATCCCGATAACAGCGCCCTTGCCGTTTACGGTAACGCGGCCCTCAAGAATCATCTCCTCGGCCTTCCGCCTTGATGTAAGACCGGAAGACGCAATTATTTTTTGTAGTCTCTCTTCCATACGAAACTAGGATTGTAACATAATTTGTATTTTTTTTGTTTGTTATATTAATATAAGCGGCTGGGTTGGAGATATAACAGGGATGTCGAAAAGTAACATTTACTACATACTGGTTGAACCGAAAGAAGGCGGCAACATTGGGGCTGCGGCAAGGGCGATAAAGAACATGGGGTTTAGCAATCTCGTCCTCGTCAGGCCGTGCGGCTATTTGACTGATGAGAGCTATCGTTTCGCTCACGGGGCGGTGGACGTGCTGCAGGGGTGTGCCGTATATGATGACTTTAACGATGCCCTACGGGATAAATCCATCGTAATAGGCACGTCGCGGCGTTTTGGCAATACAAGGGGAATGCGGCTGCCTGTGGCCGGAGGCGCTCAATATGCCTTTGAGATGGCGGCGTTAAATAAAGTTGCCATTGTCTTCGGACGTGAGGACAAAGGCCTGTTAAATGAGGAGATTGAGGCGTGCGGCCTGTTGTTGTACATACCGGCGTCCGAGGCGCAGCCCTCTCTTAATCTCGCGCAGGCGGTATTGGTTACGGCGTACGAAATCGCCCGCCTATATGACAAGGGCGAAGGAGGAGCGTCGCACGAGCTGGTCAAGGCCGGAGAGTTAGAGCGCCTGTATGAGCGAATTGACCGTTTGCTCCCGCTCTTAGGATACGGGTTTAGAGGCTCTGAGAACCTCATTGGAGGGATTATGCGAAACATCAGACACCTCGTCGGGCGCGCCGGCCTCACGCGGTGGGAACTGGATATGCTTTACGGCCTTTGTACGGCAGTAGAAGAAAAGATCAAAGGAGCGCTATGAAAAACATAAGAATAGTCTTATTAAGCTGCTTAGTCTGCTCCGGGGTATTTTATTCGATTGTTGAGGGGGCAGGCACATATTCTGTAAACGACCCGTCAAGGACTATGATAGGCACGGTGCAGACGTACAAGACAATTGACAACGACACGCTTTTGGACGTAGCGCGCCTCTTCGGCATAGGATACAATGCCATAACGGAGACCAACCCTAAGGTTGACCCATGGGTGCCGGCAGAGGGAATCACAATAACCATTCCGACGCAATGGATAGTCCCCGAGATTCTCGACGACGGTATCTTAGTAAACCTTGCCGAGATGAGGTTGTATTTTTTTTTCATATTTGACGGGCACAGATTCGTAAAGACATACCCCATAGGCATAGGAAGAGAAGGGTTTAATACGCCAGAAGGGCTTTATCGCATAACAGGCAAGGTAGAAGACCCTGTATGGCGGCCAACGAAACGGATGAGAGAGGAAACCCCTGACCTTGACCCGCTCGTCCCGCCCGGGCCGGATAATCCGCTTGGGGATTACTGGCTCCAGCTTTCCATTCCAAGTTACGGGATTCACGGCACAAACAAACCATACAGCGTTGGCAGGAGGATAAGCTCGGGCTGTATCAGACTCTATCCTGAGGACATTGAGGAACTCTTCGGGTACGTAAGAGTCAAAACCCCAGTGATGATAATAAATGAACCCGTTAAGGCTGCACTATATGAAAACACGGTTTATATTGAAGTACACCCTAATGGCTTGAGCAGCGAAGAACTGACGGCCAAGGCCCTTAAACAACTAAGTGGAAAAGACCTGTTCAGGTATGTCAACCAAAAACTACTTAAGTCAGCGATTGACAGCCCAACAGGCCTTCCCACCAAAATCTCAAGATAAGGAAAGCCCTTACTCGGTGGACTTCTTCTCTTCTGCCTTATTCTCTTCGGCCTTCTTCCCGGCTTTCTTAGCCTTCAT
>JADFXO010000120.1 GCA_015233485.1 Nitrospirota bacterium | reverse complement strand
AATGCCTTAACGGCTTATTGAAGGATAATATGGTACTGAAACACCAAACCTTAATATTCAGTACAGGTAATGCCAATATCCGTCTCGTGTTTTTACCTTTGAGTATTTCTGTTTTCTTAATTCGGAAGATAGTTATCCCAGAGTCCGACGTGGAAATATTAGCAAAATCTCAGGCAAAAAGCGGAGCCGCCGTCCTATCACCAACACTTCAGATAAACAGCAGAAGTTTCCGAGAATTTCCAAATTATGAATCTGAGGTCTCCGAAAAAATTCTAAAAAAATTTTTGTGAAAATTTTTTGCTCATACACTATACAACTTAATATCTTAACTGGAAAACTATAGATAAGGAATAATCGTCGAAGAACTACTTATAAGCCAGACGTACCACGACATAAACCCGCTTACGCCATCACTTGAAAGCCAGGATAGATTGACTATAACCTCAAAACCCTGTTAAAAGGATTTCTGGCGCGCTTGGCATTGTTTTGAAGGCTATCATTGTCAATAAATATTTTAAGGTTTTCTATGTATGGCGAAGCTTCCTCACTTAGACTGTAGCAGAATTGTAGTAGAAACGATAACGCCAGATCTAAAAAGTTTTTCCTTGACATAACCTCATAGCATTTAAATGTTAGCAAGCGTTAGTATGGTTATTTATATAGCTATTCTATACTTAATCCCATATTATTCACTTAACATTCTGGTGCCGGGTAATCCGGTTTCCTTATAATACGCGCACTTACGCGGTGGCATGGCTTGTGCTCTATATATGTGAATAATAACGAATAGGAGGACATATATGAAAGAGCGTAAACCAAACGATATGGTCAGGTATAGGATTTTCGATGCAGTGTCGGTATCGGTAGGCAGGTTAACCTTAAACCAGGAGGGATTAAGATGATTCAACCATTACCCATCAACTCTATTATTTGCGGAGACAGTGCCAAGGTATTAAAAGAACTGCCACCAGACTCAATAGATATGATGCTATGGTCACCTCCATATGGAGATTTACGAAGATATACAAAAGAGTTTGATGCAAACAATTTTCCACTTGAAAACATATTAATCCGAATGAAACAAGTGTTAAAACCAGGCGGCGTTAGTGTGGCAGTCGTCGGAGATTTTATGATGAACAAGAGTAAAAGTGGCTTACCTCATAGGATACCAACATTTATAATTGATAAATGCCTTCTAAACTTACATGTTACGATTATATATGAAAAAAACAACTTCAGCTACCCCAGACAAAATAGCTATTATGAGACACATGAATATATCTTCGTATTCTCCAAAGGAAGGCCTAAAACATTTTTTCCAATTGAGGATAGAGAGACGAAAAACCAAAAACCATGGGGCAAACATTCAAATCGACAGTGGGATGGTTCTCTACTACCAAGTGAACGTAAAACCACAACAAATACTTATAGTCGAAGAGGAACTGTATGGAGATATCGAGTTGGCGGAGCCCGTATGTCCTCCTCCTATCGTCGTGCATATGATCAATCTGCCATTTTTCCTGAGTGGTTAGCAGAGGACCAAATCAATTCATGGTCACGTCCAGGTGAAATAGTTCTCGACTTTTTTAACGGCAGCGGCACGACAACGTCAATGGCTAAAAAACTGGGCAGACAATATATTGGTATAGACATATCACAAGAGTATTGTGATATGGCCAATGATCGTCTTAAGACAATAACTCCTATAATAATCAATCCGGAGGATAAAAATGAGTAGGAAGAAGCAGTTGGTAAGTCAAGACACTATTGTTAAATCATCAAAAAAGAGGAAATATAACCCGATGAGGAAATTCAACCATGCTGTTCATAAGACGAATGACGGCATAAATGATATCCGCATAACAACGAATGAAATAGGTGCTCTAAATCCTTCTTATATGAAAGATGAGGAGATTCTTAATAAGCTTGAAGGCCTTAGTCTTAACTTTAATGAAATTGTTCCTCCAATAATTGAAAATAAGAAACAAGAATTGGATTTGTTAGATTCTCAGTACTCCTCAATCTGTGCGAACAAGGTATCCAATAATGCTGAAAACGATGTGGAGCATGAAAATACCGAAACTACGGTTGCCACATCGGAATGTACAGACCACGCATCAAATTACACAGTTGATGATGAAGGATATCTTTGCCTTATTCAAAATAACGTCTTAGTGAGATTATGTAACTGTGATATCCGTATTGTTAAAGAAGTGATTGAAGATAACGGCGAAGAAATAAAACACTATTTGGAATTAGCTGCTATAACAAAACAAAAACATCTTCGGAAAGTAATCATACCCGCCAGTCAGTTTCGTTCCTTAAATTTGATGGAACATTGGGGTAATGACTTTATACTGGAGCCGGGCAGTAGAGTCAAGGACTATATCCGTCATGCTATACAGGAAAGATCGAGGAACGTTTATCAAAGCAGATGCTACACACATACCGGGTGGTGCAAAAATGATGGTGATAACGTTTTCCTTACCAATAAAGGTGCAATTGGTGGCGGCGACATAGACGTCAAGTTACCAGATGACATTAGACGATACAATATACCCCAGACGCCTATAGATGAAATGATTGCCGTTAAAACAAGTTTATCCTTTATTGAAATTGGCCCGAAAGAGATAACGTTGCCGCTCTTCGTATTTACGTATATGGCTCCTCTTACAACACTACTTGACCCACAACCAAATTTTTCACTATACCTACACGGAGAAACCGGTTGTTATAAAAGCACACTCAGCATTTTAGCTTTATCACACTTTGGTTATTTTCAGAGCATTACGAGTCTATCAAACTTTGGCGACACGGCTAACGCACTAGAAGAAATTGCTTTTACATTAAAAGACGTGCTGATGGTCCTGGACGACTACCACCCTTCAGCCAATAAAGTCGATGGTGATGATATGGAAAGTAAGGCCCAGAGGTTAATCAGGGCCTGCAGCAATCGGACAGGCCGGGGAAGAATGACCGATAAAAGGCGTCATGTACCGAGATGTGGACTTTTAATCACCGGCGAAGAGATGGTGTCTATCCCCAGTACCTTAGCCAGGATAATGGTTCTGGAGTTAGCCAAAGGTGATATAGATATAACCAGACTAACGGAACTACAAGAACAAGCATACCTCTTACCTCACGCAATGAGCAGTTTTATAAACTGGTTGATTGTCAATCTTGACTGGATAAGATTCTCATTCCCAGATGAGTTTATTAGAATCAGGGCAATGGCCAACAAATGTAGCTCACATGCAAAATCGTCAGAACAGGTTACCTTTCTTACGTTTACGTTAAATGTTGTTATTCAATGGCTACTTGACGGCAGAGTTATTACGGATTCCGAAGCCGAATCTCTAAAAAATGACGGATTTAACCTCCTTACAAAAGTTGTCGAGAGAAATAGTGCCAGGATTGATGCCGAGGACCCTGTAAAAATCTTCATATCAACGATAGAGAACCTAATATCAAAAAATAAAGTAAGCCTTAAACATAAGACTGAAAATGAGTATATTGGCAAGGGTGATTTTCTAGGATGGTACGATGACAAGCACCTTTACCTGTTACCTCAACCGACGTGGGATGTTGTAAAACATATTAATCCTGAATTGGCTGTTACTAAGAATGCTCTATATGACATGTTGAATAAACGTGGATTTATAGAGAAAGGTGAGAAAAGCACCTCCGTTGAGAGACTGGACGGTGCAACTCGAAGGGTTTTAAAACTTAAGCGGAACGGCTTATCTTTAGAAAGTGTGAAAGGGGAGGTGAATGAATGTAAAGTTTGATTTTTCCAGGGCAGGTGTCAATCGAGGATTTAAAAGAGTTTAGGAACAGAAGACTATTTTACAAAAGGAGTAAAAGCCATGAAAGAAGGTTATAACGAGAATACAGATTTAGTTATTGATGATTTACGAACGATTGAGAGAAAATCTTTGCTGTATTTGAGTGAGGTAGAGTATGGTGATTTTTGTATAAACCACGTAGAGGGATGTTCGCACGGTTGTAAGTACCCCTGTTATGCGTATCTCACGAAAAAAAGATTCAATAAGGTAAGTTCCTATGAAGACTGGTGTAAATATAAAGTAGTTTCAAACGCTTTGGAACTTCTGGAAAAGGAAATCAAGAAGTACAAGAAAATAATAAAATTTGTCTTTTTGTCTTTCTCCACTGATCCGTTTATGTATGGACAACAACAGGTGTGCGACCTAACTCTAAAAATTATTGAAAAACTCAATAGTAACGGAATCAGTTGCACATTATTGACAAAGGGGATTTTATCACCTGAACTTGATAACTTCCATCGTTTTAGCAATACGAATGAATACGGTGTAACCTTGGTTTCGTTAAATGAATCATTCAGGGCAGAATACGAGCCGAACGCAGCTAAACTGGAAGATAGACTTGCAGCGCTTGAGTATCTTCACAGTAGTGGCTACAAGACATGGGTCAGCATGGAGCCCTATCCAACACCAACTTTCATCGAGCAGGATTTAATGGAAATATTGGATGCAATCTCGTTTGTGGATAAGATAATTTTCGGCAGGTGGAACTATAGTGGTAAATCATCTGAATTTCCAAACAGCAAGGAATATTACAACGACCTTGCACTATCTGTAATTGACTTTTGTAAACGAAATAAGATTGAATGCTATATCAAAGAAGGAACACAAACGTAAAAAAAGTCCTTTACTGGCTATTATGGTTGCCGGTAAAGGACTTCTTTGCTGGAATGACAGATTGAACGGGAAATCCTCCGCACTCTCTGTCATTTATGCTCCACCGTAATTGGTCTTTTCATTATGAACTGTCCATTAGAGTGGCCGGTGGCTCCTAATGGACAAGTGTATATTCAAAGATATCAGAGAACAGCCAGCGGTATTACAATTAAGATACATACTACGAGCTAACTCGCCACTGACAAAGCATCAGAAGGGGTAGAAAGGCGAAATTTTTGAAGGGTCTTTATGGGTAAATTATAATGAAATGCAAAATGTTGTTCCGAATGGATGTCACGTTATTAACGAGTGTTTGGCTGTGTCAACCAAGACGAACATATTTATAAACATTGCTGTAAGAGGCAAGCGCGACACATCATCTCAGAGTTACTGTTTTATTGGAAGACACTATTTTACTTGAACTGAAACTAATGTGATAATTTTATCGAAATCGAAAACAGCCATAGGACCTTCATCACATTACACTTTATTCAGACGTATACGGAGATTCCTATAAAAATACTTCAAAACCCAATCCGACAACCGCAATAAAATCCCAAAGTGTTATCCTTTAGCAGATAGATTGATACTACAACATGGCAATATCTATCAATATATAAACGCGATAGTTAAGATCTCGACACTCAACTTTCGCAGTAGGAAATCGCATATAGAGCAAGCAAATACAAGGGTTTATGAAAGAAAAATACCTTTTTAAGCACGGTGCTTCGTATAAGGCGCTCAAGGCAGAGAGCCACTTCATAAACTTGGCATTTTGTCGTTTGATACCAATGGATTCTACCATAGAGCCTTATTCTATGCAGGTTTATATATGACTTTCATGTGCGAAAGTTGAGTTAAGATTTCATGCAGTATATCCTCTAAGATTCTGTGGTAAAAAAGTATCTACATCGTATCCACGATAAATTCACCAATATTAAGGAATAATTTTATTAGTGTCGGGAATATATTGTAATTGCAAATTATTTATACTGCAGTTTTCAGATGCATCAATCTGTTGATCTGTATCACTGGTGCTTTCCAGGTCTTCGGTCTTTGTATCATTGCTATATTTTTGTTTACGCTGACGCCGTCCTTCAATATCCATGAAAGTTAACTTGTAGACAGGTTTCACAAAACGATTATCTTTAAATTCACGCTTATACGAATCTATTTTTTTATTAACTCTTGGCTCGACCAGCTTTTTAAAAGCGTCATACGATAATTTATTTTGTTCATCTACGTCCTCCTGTTCTTTCGCAAGAGTCGGCATAGGTTTTCCACCACCCTTTTCACTAAATAATTGACATAGCTTTCTGTCTATAATATAAGATTTTATCTGTTCCGCATATTCGGTTATTTCGCACAGATCGATTGTCTCAATATAATTTTCAAAAAACTTATTCGCTGCATCTTCCACAGGTGATAACTCACTACTGGCAGAACTTTCAAGAGTATTAAATACAAATTCAACGTCGCTGGGTTGAATCTCATTCCTATTATTTGCATATGCTTCTAAAGCTACTTCGGATAATATATTTTCTAATTCTCTGAAATTACCTTTATATTTATGCTCTCTGAGTATATCTATACACTTTTGATCAATTTCTAAAGAACCTAATCCTAGGTTTTCAGTAACATTATTTAGAGAAGTTGTTATTATCCGCCATTCAATCCACTCCAATCTTTCATTTAGAGTCGGCATTACTAAGGTTCGTGGATAACCTAACCTGTACAACAAATCCGGCAGAAGCTTATCTATGTCTGTGGGTTGGATTGCAGCTATAAACCTGATATTTGCTATGATCGGTTCTTCAGCTCCAACTGGATAATATTCCTTCTCTTGTAATAACCTGAGCAAAGCTCCTTGTAAGGGGTATCCTAATTTTCCGATTTCATCTAAGAAGAGGGTACCATTCTCGGCTTTTTTTATCCAGCCGTCCCTTTTCTTGTCTGCTCCAGTATAGGCACCTTTCTCATGCCCAAACAGCTCTGAGCCTTTAAGAGTTTCAACAAGGGATGCACAGTTAGCTGCGACAAAGTTTGACCTTTTTTGCTTTTTTTCTTTCTTATTATCATTCATTCTGTTAATATTTACTGTCTCATTTAACTTCTTTATTCTCTCATTATCATCCATATTACATAATCTGTGTATTTCATGCACAACCGCTGCCATATACTCTTTACTTGTACCAGTTTCACCTTTTATTAATACCGGTAATCCACTTTTTGCCATAAGATAAATTCTTTTTAAATATGCATGATACCTCTTATCTATTACATAAGCAACATGAGAATTACCTGCAGATTTGAGTGTTGATTCATCATAATAGTACATATGAAAAAGAGACAAATCCAGAAGCCCTTCAAATTGCATTATATACTCTGTGATAGAATCCTCTTTCTGATGTTCTTCAAAATCTTTAAAGAAAATATACTCAAAATATTTACGCGCTTTTGAAACATCTAGTTTTATCGCTTCTGATAAATAAGTGTTTATTATAACAATATCATATGCCTCACTCATATAATTTGATTTTTGTATAGACTTAGTGACCTGTTCCCTGTATACAGATTTGAAAGTATCTAAATCTTTAGTTATGACATTTAATATTTTCTCTTCATCTATAAATTGCTTTAGTTGTCGCATGTTTTTAAGAAATTCCCCTTCGTTGATGCCCTGTCTAAACTGTTTCCATAACTCTATTTTCAGTGGACTTACCAGATGATCCTCTATAAGTAAATCCTTATTAGGAAACTCTTCATAATCATGGCCAGCAAAAGATACAAAATCTTTAACAATATTTTTTAAGGTTTCATTCAATTCTGAGCTGCCTAGACAATTATTAATGAAATTATGATCTATAGATATACCACCAATAACTTCATCAAAAAATATTGTCCTATATTTAATTTCCTCGTAGAATTTATTTTTTATTGTAGACCTTATTGTAGAGATAGATGTTTTTAGGAGCTTTTCGTCCAAAATTTCTTCCATAAGTATGTATACTCCCCTCTCATCTATAAAGGATGATAGTATCACTCTGTGTGCATCTGTGTGTCGTACGTTATTGTTTTTATCTTTTTTCATAGTGATATCTCCTCTATAATTTGTTCAAAAGTGAACTTTCACTATTATATCATGCACCAGCAATGATACGCATCTATCGATAGACTGTTTTCTCATATTACTAAAACTCTCAGTCAAAATTTTGAGCCCACTCTTTAGTATTATAAAGAGTATATAGATACTATATAAAAAAGACAACAATATAACGAGTATGCTGTATTAGAAATTCACGAAATCCCTATAATACAGCAAGTTATAGACTGGCACATAATATGATATACATAAGGACATGCAAAATAATTCAAATAGAAGTCATCTCCGGCTTATCCATAGTGTCGAAAGCCTTCAGAATGATACTTTGCCCTTGATATCCTCACGAGACCAGCTGTACTATGGTCCTAATGTACCTCAATTATCCACCAGAGGATTGTCTATGAATGGCAAGATACGATGCTTAAGATGTGCTGCGACCATGATTTCCCATACCTGTCCAAAGTGTGGATACCAGAAATGCCGGATATTTCTCTATTGGCAAAAGAAACTATACAGGTTCAGTACCGATAAAGACGACATCCACCTTGACTATGTTCACGCTGAGAGGCAGCTTACAATAATGCGCGCTGATATCGACAGAAAGCGGTTTAGCCCTGATGATTGGATACCCGGCAAAGTAAAAGAAAAGCTGATGGAACAGAAACTGGATGAATGGCTTGAGCAGAAAGACGAGGAAGAAGCCTCTAACGAACTTTCACCGGAGACTCTGAGGCACTACAAAGCATATACGAAAATATATTACAAGCCTTTATTCAAGGGGTTGGATTGTCGGGAGGTAAAGTTTGAACAGTTGGAGCGGTTTAAGGATAAGCTACCGAAAAAACTGAAACTTAAGACTAAACGGAATATTCTAAACGCTCTTCATTCTTTCTTCTCATGGCTCCGGCGTAAAGGAGTAATACCTGAAATACCATTATTCCCTCAAATCAAAGGTAATGACGCCACTGTTAGAATGGCTATCGATTACGAGGAACAGTTATCGGCACTTAAAAACCTTCATGAGCAAGATAGAGACATATTCGAGTTTGGCTTTGAAACTGGATTACGCCCAGGGGAGACTACCGCCATCAAAGATAAGGATGTAGACTTGCGTAATCAGCAGATACTCATTCAACGCACATGGAGTCGTAAGAAACTACGTGAAACAACAAAGAGCGGTAAAAAGGTATTTCTGCCGCTCTCAGATAGGGCATACGAAATAGCTAAGAAGAATATCGAAGGTAAAACTCCAGAGGCCTTCTTATTTATCAACCCTCATACTAACAGCAACTATACATCGGATAATCTCCAAAACCGCTGGAAAAAGTTTTCCGGCTTGCCTATAACCCACTACGAAGCAAGTCGCCATTCCTTTATCACGCAACTGGTAGAAGAAGATACGAATCCGCTGGTTACTAAGGCCTTGGCCCGGCATACCGATATCCGTACCACTCAGAAATACTACCATGCTACGGCAGCTAAGTTAAGGGATGTCGTAAATCGGAGAGGTAAGGTTGTAAAATTGGATAAAAATAAGCCTAAGCACGATAAAAACTGAGAGATTCAAAGATAAGTTTCGTTTAATTGCTATAAACCAAATAATTCTTCGATAAAATCATCTGTAACTCAGTATCAGACTAATAAACCTCATCGTGCGAGCCTACATCAAGGAGATAAAGGACATCTGCTTCTAATTTGAAGATAATCCGAATTTCATATGTTAAGGAGCAGGAGTGCATTCCTCTCAGGTTACCGGATAGTCTATGAGTTTTCAAGGGTGAAGCAAATGGATTTTCCTGGAGGGTCTCAGTAACTTCTGAAAGTTTCTCTTTTAGCCCCGGTACACTTCTTATCAGTCTGTTAACTTTGCGTATAAAGGATTTGTGCGCCCTTATCTTTGGCAAATCAATCTTCCCAGTTAACGATAGCGTCCATTAGGTCTTTGCTGTTTTCAAAATCAAGATAATCAGGGTTTCCCTCAATTTCTATGATTCTTTTGACGAAATCGTTGTGCCTTTTCTCTTTCTCCAGAAGAAATGATACGTATTCGTTCAGAGCGGTGATGGAGTCAGAGGACAGTATAGGAAGAATTTCTTTTATATTCTCTATCTGTTCTGTAATTTTATCCGTTCCCATGAAATATTATATCACAGTGCCACTACCTAATGCGTATCGAATAATATATACATTTAAATAGCCCTGGCTACTACAGCCTGTGTATGGCAACCTGATAACCGCGTGAGGGAAACGGGATATTCTATGGCTGAAATTACATACGTATTCTGGCACTAAAAACCGAGTCAGGATCGTACCAGGATCTAGTATTTTGTAGCTAATA
>JADFXO010000011.1 GCA_015233485.1 Nitrospirota bacterium | reverse complement strand
AGCGACTTGATTCCGGAAGCCAGAGAAAAATACCTCAAAGTAAATGGGGTATCTAATGCCAGTGAATTAAATTGGGAAATTAACCCTGTGGCTATTATCGAAGTAGAAGAGGCTGATATTGGGGGCGGTAATGATTCCGATTCTCGGTAAAGACGAAAACAAAGTAGAGGATGGGATGTATCTTGTCCTCTATCATGGGTTTAAAAAAAGCGATCTTTCTTTAACACAAGGTTGGGGAGAAAATGGCCCGATGATTGGCCCACTTGATTATGTCGATATAGTATATGGGCATGATCTAAAGTTTAAATTCTCCAAGGCTGGTGGTGGAAAGGTATATGGTTTTGAGGACAAAGATTGCCTCACGGCGACATTTGGTTGTATCTGTTACAATGATATTCGATATGGGTACTGGAAAATCATCAACATCAGGAAGGGGTTGCCCAATGAGGTGTCCAATACCGAAGTGGATAAGACGTAAACTTGTTCCAGACTGCAAGGAAATGCGAATAGGGATTAATGATGAAAACCTGAAGAGGGCGGCGTTTGTGTTCATAGAGCGACACTTCAAGTTCTGCGCACCTTACGAGGTTTTTTCTGTTACATATCCTGATGTTGAACGAGAAGGAGAAAAAATAGGAACATACGTTGTAACTATTCGCAGAGCCGATGTCTCTGTCGAAGAAGCAAAAGAAAGGGCGATAGAATGAGCGGATCAATTCGTCTGTCAAAAGAGCACGGTGTAAATCCGACACTGTTAACGTGTTGGCAATGTGGTGCCGATACAGGTGAAATTGCGCTTCTTGGGGCTTGTTCAAAATTGAAATGCCGACAGTGTGGAGCAATTGTTTTTGGAAGCCGAATGGAACCATGTCCGAGATGTGGGGCAGGGAAAGACAAAGACCGATACGCATCCCACTTTGAGGTTATTGAGCGAAATGCCGAAGCCCCAATGAAGATGTCTGGTGGTCTTTGCCCAAAGTGTGACAAGATGCGAAAAGACGCCGACCTTGAAGTATCAAAGGGCGGTATTTACTGGAAATGTGACAAGTGTGGTAGCACAGGAGCTGTCAAGGCAACTTCTGAATTATCGAAAAATATTCGCAAGAAAATGAAAATTGAACCCCCGAACCCATGTGGTGTTGTTCTTTTGCCAGAACAATGTCCAGTTTGTCAAAAGGAGAAGGTATGAGAACCGGAAAACTAAGGTATGCTGTTGACCTTCCTAATCCTGTTTCAAAGCAATGGGACAATATTGACTATTTTGAGACAAAGGATAAGGCAATTAGGTGGGCGATGAAAAATCTTGGTGCTGATTCAAAAGGACGAATACAAGTTGTTTCAAAAAATGCCCGATGAGTAATCACGAAGACTTTTGGTGATTGCAAAAGAGAAAACACTTGACAAAACTTTCTTTTTTAATTATATTATATATATGAAAGAGAAAACAAAAGAGAGTGAGGTCGAAAATGCCGTGGTTTTCTGAATGTTGTGGAAAAGACGAATATGTTTGCCAGAAATGTGAAGAAGTTTTTTGTGGTGGATGTCACCCGCCACAATGGCGACCAGACATAACGGGAAGAACTTCATCGGGGAATGTTTGTCCCGAATGCGTAAAGGAATACGAGAAATCAAAACTTATTCCATCCTCATAAGGAGGGTCGAGTGGAATTCGTGAAGCCCATGTTAGCAAGAGTGTTGAAAGAAGGCAAAGACGATGCCATCTGGATAGACCCCGAGTGGATTGCAGAGAAGAAGCTAGATGGACACCGAATTCTTGCTACCTCAAGTATTTGTTATTCGCGCCTTGGAACAGAAAAACACATCAATTTTATTCAAAGCCGTTTGCCTGACGGCATGATGCTTGACGGCGAGGTTTTACGAATTGACGAACAGGGAAATCACAGCGACGTATCTCACTGGCTTGTTGAAGACCAGAGCGTGCTGAAATTCGTTGTTTTCGACATTCTTTACTACAACGGCAATAGTACTATGAGTTTGAGTCTCTCTCTACGGCGTAAGATTCTTGAGAAAGCCCTTTACGAAGTAAGCGCTGGTGTCCCTGATACCAGAATTTACCTTTCTGAAGCAATTTCCGAGAACAAAAAGGAATGGGCAAAAAAGCTTATTGACGATGGTGCCGAAGGTGTTATGCTGAAAAATACGAAACTCCCATACGGCCCCGGTTCAAGATCAGGTTTCGTCAAGTACAAATGGTTCAAAGACTACGATGTGATTATCGTGGATGCTGAAGGGTATCCTTCTGAATGGACGGTACGCCCCGGCGAGGTCGGAACTGACGGAATTCTTTACCCTGAAGGAAAGAAAACCGCCCCGTGGGTGGCTGGGTATCGAAATCTGCGGTATGGTATGATTGACGAAGACCTTAAAGAGCTTGTGGTGATTGGAACCCTTGGGGTTACTGGCCCGAAGGACAAGCTCGAAATTCTTTATCCGAAGGGTTGTGTGGCAGTTGTTAAGGCATACGGCCAATATCCTTCTGGGGCACTAATGCATCCAGTGTTTCAAGGTATAAGGGATGATAAAAGTTCGGAAGAATGTACGTTTAGATTTCCGAGGTAATTTTAAAATGAAAAAGTGTTTTATTTATGCTTTGGTAGACCCAATAAGTATCGAGATGCGTTATATTGGGAAATCTACAAATCCTCACAAAAGGCTTTCGAGGCATTTAATAGATAAGCAGAGAACTCACAAAACAAGCTGGATACAATCTTTAAGAAATAAGGGGCTAAAACCAATTTATTGTATTCTTGAGCAATGGAGAAAAAGCCTGTAGACAGACAAGGCTTGGTTCTTGCTGCCCTTCTGCAAGAAATGAAGGATCATGTTAAAAACGCTTTTGAAAAAACAACTTTAATGTAAAGGGGAACGAGATGAGCAACAATTATCTGGACAGACGTGATATTTGCGATGAAGTCGCAAAGAACTTCATGCTTGAGAAGCCGAAGTTTATGGTAAGAGGAAATTTTCGTATTGATGCAAGTGGCAAGGAGTTGTCTTACCAGACCAGAGAAGAGCTTTATAGCTACGGTCTTCATTGCACTAACGTGAAGGAATTTAACAAGCGTCTCAAGCGTCTTAAGGACAGCATCAAATCTGGCGATGTTGTTCTGCATGAACCAGATACGTTTAATTCGGTCAAGAAGATGGTTGCCGATGGAATGAAGGGTGATCGCGGGTACTGGGGAAGTATCTATGTTACGCTGAATCACAAGTACGTTCTTGCAAAGAAAATCAAAGGTGTAGTTTTTGGGAATAGCTCTTCTCTCGGCACCCACTCCAACCGACACCCCAAAGCACAGGAGCTGATTCAGGAAGCACTACGAGATGCTGGTGCTGTTATGATTCCATTTGTTGTTTTCAAGGAAGCTGGTTTGAACATCGAAAATCTTAAGGTGATTGAACGTGGGCCGGAGGAAAACGTCAAGCGAATAACCGGATACAACAATGTCGAGAAGAAGAACGAAAAAGGTAAGAAGTATACAGACAAAGAGCCTGTTTATGGTACGGTTCACTTCACTGGATCGTCCCTGATTGAACTTGCCGGGAGGCAGTTCCTTTTCGATATTGACCGGAACGAGATCAAGCATTTTAATTTCAACGCCTTCATGGTCGAATTGCCGAAGAAAGTCGGAACCATAAAAGAGGCTTACGAAAGTCTGAAGCCGCCAGAGGTGATTAAGGCGCTCAAGGATGGCCTTGATGTTAAGCGTCAGGGTGAGTGGTTTTTCATTCCGGCACCGAAAAGCCTCACGAAGAAAATCTCGAAAATGACTGAACGTGAACAGCTTATCTTGCTGGCTTCGCAAACGTATTCACGTATTCAGAGTATCATTGACAAGGATGTTCTGGCGATGGTGAAAAAAGAAGCGCCGAAAATCACGGCAAGAGTTCCGATAACCAGAAACCTGAAGGCTGGAGACAACAGGCCAAACACCGTGGAATTTTGCGTTCAGTTTGGTAAGACCAACTGTTGCAAGGGGAAAGTTCAACACACCGGACGCGAACATGCCGATCTGATTCTCAAGGAATGGCACACCGCTGTTCCGAACACCGCTGTCAAGTCCTTTACGATTACAGGAGATATTGACTGATGAAGGAGCACTACGAGTACACCGCTAAAATATGGGATACTATTCGTTGTTTCAGGGAAGAAAGTCTTTCTGTTGAGAAGTTTTCAAGAGGCACAATAGTCTCTAAGATTTACAAGAACAAGTCTGGTGTAGAGTGGTGTATTGTTGAGTTTCCAGATTGCACCGTAGTTGATTTGCCAGTAAAAATTTTAAAGGTGGTATCTGATGAAAAAGTATAAGGATGTAACCACTCTCCCGAAAGCTATCCGTATTATTTCAGAACAAGACCGAATGATAGGTGCTCTTACAAGGGAGCGGAACTCTCTTGTAGATACCGAAGCAAGACGGAAGCAGTGGCTTGACATGGCAAAGGGAGAAGCTGGTGCTGATCTTCGGGAAAGTTTTAATACTGTGTGGTGCAGAACTCTTCAGAAAGCAAAGCTATATGACGAAAAAACAGCCCGTTAAAATGAGAAAGCTTTTGAACGGTAAGCGAGTGAAGTCACAAAAGGGTGAAACAGAATGGATATTCCAGAGCAAATGCCCCGGCAAGTGGCTGCACATTGATTGTGAGGAGGGAATGTTGTATGGTGTCAGTCCTGATGGTGGATATGTTGAACCAAACAAAGACCTTCTCAAGTCCGGCCTTATCGCAATTTCACAGAGTCTGTTGATACTATGAACTTCCCAACTCTCAATGAAGTTGAAAACGCCGATCATGTCCAGTTGGCAAGATGGTATCGCTTTCTCCCTTCTCCAATGATAGACGAGATTGTCGTTTGTGACGATAAAGTTGTCAAGAAGCATGATGTCTTGAACCGAATTATCGAGAGGTTTCATGGATTCTGCGGAATGAATACAGAAGTTTCAAAACAGGTTGGGTGGGATGGATGAATTTTAAGGATATTTCAGCACAACTGCAAGAAGCCAGAATTAAAACACACGGCACACTGAATTGCTGTGAGTACGATGAGCTTGGTCTTAATCGACAACAGTGCATGAATGCCCTTGAGGATGAAGTTGCAAAGTTTTGGGGTTTTACCGAAGCCGACAGAGTTATCAATGAGCATGGGTGGGTTGATGGGTACGATTTCAAAGAGATTGAGATGTTTGAGGTTAAGAGCAAGGGCTTCAATATGAATGAGGTAACAATAGGCAAAGCGCCAAATGGCATGTATGCGATGGCTTATGGAGCAAGTTGTATGACCTCTGGTTTCGGTGGCCCGTTAAGGATTTTTTGTAACCGCCAGTACGATTCCAGATTATCGGCCATTGAGGATGGTTTCAGACAGTTAGTTTTCCATGTCAATACTTTTTCTGATGGGCATTCAAACTGGGAAACGCAAAAGAAAAAGATTATCAAGACAGCTATAGAACAGTGCCAATTGTTGACAACGGTTAAAATCGAATATCCAAAGCCATTACCGCCCCCGAGTCAAGAACCAGATGAGCAAAGGCTTAAGGAGATTACCGATGATTTTGCTCCAAAAGGAGACGGAGAAAACCGAGAACCAGAACAGGAAATCACAGACATTCAAGACTTGAGGGTGGAAGAACTGAAGGCGCTGTCAAGGCTGGAAACAAAGATTTCTACTCCAGTACCCAAAACAGAAACGATTGAGCAACTTTCATTGTTTGGGCAAAATGTGTAAATGTAGAATTTGTAAGACCAAGAAAAATGTTTTGACAAATGTGTTTGAAGATAAGTTTGTAAGGAAAAGGGTTAAAATGTGCATAGCATGTCTTGGTGTTTTTAAAAGAACAAAGGGGTTTTTTGGATTATATATAGGCACATTGTCTGGAGGAAAGTAATGAGAGGTTTTCTTGATGAAATGGCTCCATCAAGAGGGGCTGAAATTAACAAAGCTGCTGATGTAGAGTATTTAGGTAAGGTTGTTGCAAGAAATTTTATAGCCAGATTGGGGTATAAAGATTTTGAGATTTATCCGAACAAAAAATATGGAATCGACAGTGCCAATGAAGTAGATGGTCTTTTGTATTTTGAAGAAAAAGAAGTCCCATTAATTATACGATCTGCGAGGACTTCTTTTCACATAGGAAGTAATAGAAGATGGGCGATTGGATGCTTGAATAGGACTGTTATTAGCAAAAAAATAAAACGAGATGGGCTTTGTATGTGCATTCTTTTGCCTGAATCAAATATTAAAGGAAGTGAATACTGGGATAATTTAAAGGAAATGAGAAGGGCGTTTTCTGATGTTGGTGTTGGATATAAAACAGGAACCACATTTGATAAGGCTGAATATATTAATAACTGTGGATTTTTGATTTTAAAGAAAAGAGATATGCCCAATTTTGTTAGTGTTTTGTTGTCAAGCGTGCTCCCATATTTCAAAGGGAAAAGACCTTTGCCATTTAGCAGAAAGGAATGTTTTTGTTGGGGATTTAATCGCCATAAATCAAGAGCGTTGTTTGAGGGTGTAGTAGCTGATATTTTAGAGCATGGTGTTTTTGATAGAAAGGACTCGAATGTTCCAAGCTCGTATATTATTAATCATAGAAAGAAGAAATGAATTTTCAAACAGAACATAAGCTTGATTTTGAAGTGGCGTCATGGCCGAATATTTTTTGCGAGAAGATTCCATTTCACCGATTCCGAATAGGAACGTGCAATGGGCTTTGGCGTCAGAATGGCGATTCGTATGAGATATTGGCTATTGAAAACACTAAACCGAACAACGGTCATTTCAAGGATGTGCTTCAGTGGTTTTGGCATTCGTGCAAAAGAGACAAATTGAACCTGAAAATACTTGAGTTGTGGAATGAAAGGTTCAAGAAGCATTTGATTGAAAAACATGGTTTTGAGGAAATGAAAGGAGGGGTGATATGGCGAAGAAAGTGCAAGAAATCAAAACATGCTCGAATGTGATGTATAAGCCGAAGAAGTTTTCTTATAATGATGTTCGCAAGATGCTGATTTTATGGATTATGGAGTCTGACGGTGATGATTTCTGTGCTACCGTTGACCATGTTTTTGGAACTATGTCAGTCATAAATCCAGAAACAGACGAAGTTATAATTACGCCTGTTTATGGATACAGTGGAGAATTTGGAAGGTTTGAGAAGTTGGAATTTGTTCCTGAACCGTGTAAGTGTGGCAAGCCATTTAACCCAGAGCTTGACTCATGTGTTTCTGATTGTTGTAAATGCGGAATCAAGGGATTACATTGGCATTGCGGTTCATGCGGCTGTAGATCAGAAAAAGCATTTTAAAAAGTCTGGTACGTCGAATTATATTGACATAACCAGATTTTTTATATATATTATATATAACAAAACAATAAATCATCAGAGGAGCTATGAAAACCACAAGCAAATATTCAATGAAAAAGTACCGATGTACCTCATGTGGACATGAAAGCATGATCGGTACAAATCATTACGGCCAGATTTACCCAAGGTGTAAAAACTGCGGGTGGAAACACCCGCTGGATGTTGGACAGGTTCACGTATGTCTTGAGAAAGTCCCGAAGGGAATGGGAGTCCCGGAACCTTGGAAAAGGATAAGGCTTGGAGATGTGGTAGAGGTTGCTTGATGTTCCCCGAAGAGGAGGATTGGAAAATGAATTCGGTGTTTGCGGCCAACCAATTGAGGCTGATCGGAAGCGATCAGGATAATCCTTACAAGAAGAGGGCGTTTTTGTTAGCCGCTAACACTGTAGAGGGGCTTGGTGAAAGACTCGGTTCTTACTTCCCCGATAAATTTAATCAGATAAACGGTATAGGTGAAAGCATTGCTCAAGTGTTAAAAGACCTCTTTTTTAATGGGATTTCGGTTCGAGCAGAAGTTGCAAGGCTTGATCTTGAGAAGAGAGGGTTAATTAAGCACAAAAAGAGTGGAGACATTATACGAAGACCGCTTATAGACGCAAAAAGCCTGATACTCCCCTTACTCGACGGGATTCAGTTGTTTGACGGAGTTTTAAAGACAGAAGTGGCTGGTTCGATACGTAGAGAAATGCCGTATGTGGCCGACGCTGATATTCTGGTAGCGACTAACGATGCTAGAGCAAGAAGACTTGTTTGTGAGTGGCTTTATGAAAGTGGTAAAAACGCAATTGCAGGGGATGAGCAAGCCAGCGCGATTTTTGATAACGATTTTCAAGTTGACATTCATTTTTGTACTAATGCTGAGTATGGATGCCATTTACTTCATTTTACCGGAAGCAAGGAGCACAATATCAAAATGCGTGGAATTGCCAAGTCGCGTGGGTTGAAGTTGAACCAGAGAAATATCGAAATTGTTGAAAGGGGGAAGGTAATTTTTTTTAAAACAGAGGAGGACGTTTTTAGTTTTCTTGATATGGAATATATTCTTCCAAAAGAGAGGTTTTGATGAATACCGAAAGAAAATTTGTCGCAATAAAATGTATAGAGCTTGCTATCTACGATATTTTTGGGGCAAAGAAGAAAACAGAAAGAGACATTGTTGTTCTTGCCTGTCAGTACGGGAAGTCGATCAACTTGACCAAGAAAGAGGTTTTGGATGTTTTTGAAATGAAGGTCAGAGATGTCATGTTGTCGAATATCAAAAAGAAGGAAAAGTGATCGAGGCTTGTCCTAAGTGCAAGAAAAATCAACTCCAAGAGGGTGAAAAACTTTGTCCTTCATGTCGTAATTATGCTAAGGAACGAATGAGGGCGATGAGGCAGAGACGAAAAACAGATGGGAAGTGTATAATCTGTGGCAGAAACCCTGCTACGAAGGGAGTCACCTATTGTTCTTCGTGCGCAGTTGATTGTACACAGGCGGTTATCGGCAGAAGAAAGTCATTGGAGATTTCCCGTCTTTGCATTTTATGCGGAAGAAATCAGCCAGAAGACGGTTTAAAGGTCTGTGGCGAGTGTTCTGAAAAGGCCCATACGAAATACAACAAAAAGACAACCGAGGCTCTGAAAGTCTCACAAGAAGCCTGAAAGGAAACCGGAGGTGTTATGGGAAAGGTAAAAGTTGTAGTTATGATAAGGGATGGAAATGTTCAAGAGGTCATTTCTGATAGTAAGGATGTTGATGTTCTTGTGCTCGATCAAAAAAGAGTGATTTTTACCGAAGATGTTGTGCGTCCGAAGGAGTATATGGTTTTCAAAGATGCTGTTGGCGAGTCGATAAATGCTATTCCGAATACCAGAATAACGGTTTTTCCGCCAGAAGCAGAGCGATTTTGGAAACAGTATTTAAGCCAGCGATTTGGTAAGAAAAATGTTGGAAGACGATAATAAATATTGACAATACAATATTTTTTTATTATATTATATATATGAGAAATAGACAAACAAAGAAAGAGAGGGTCGGAATGAAAAACGGCAATAATGTCGGAAAGGTGAAAACTGCTGGAAAGACGAGTGACGATCTCATGTTTAATGCCGAAATTTATCTTTCGTGCGTTGACAAAGTTGTGAACGAGATTCGGAATACGATTCCTCAAGATGGTGTTATTACCATTTCTAAAGATAAAATTGTTGAAATTGTGGGTGATAGTGTCCCATCTCTCGAAGTTCTCAAGGGAACGCCATCACTGATTTTTAAACTTCAGCGTCTCGGAAAGAAGGTAGAACTTTCTCTTGATAAACAGTCGTTACTGATTGTTGATCGTGGAGTTTCGGCGGATGTGATGGAGAAAGCCAAAGAAAAGATACGTCTTTCTGAAATTGCAAAAAAAGAGATTGAGGAAAAAGTTGAACCTGAATATTACACAAAACCGCCGATATACGAAATCGTAAAAGAGTCGATAATAGCGAGGGAAACAGTCTTCGCATTTGGTATGCCCGGATGTGGAAAGTCTGAGCTTTTCAATCAGATTGCCAAGGAAATGAAGGCATCAAATGAGTCTTTCAAGGAAATGGATTTCGAGCGATTTGAGATGCTTGGCGACATGTCGAAAGAGGACATCTTCGGTTTTTACGATTTTAAGGAAGGGATCGGTACTGTTTTCAATGACGGGAAAATTCCCAAGTGTATGAAAGAGGGAAAGTTTCTGTGTATTGAGGAAATCGACGTGGCTCCTAACGAAGTTTTAATGGCGCTCCAAAAAATGCTGGAGAAAAACGGTGACGGTACTTTCAAGACACTACACAATCCGATGAACGGCGAGGAAGTCATCCCGCACCCGAATTTCAGGTTATCGGCAACAGCGAATACTTGTGGTAAGGGAGACGAAACGAGCCTTTTCCCCGGTACGCACCCCTTGAACGATGCTTTTCTTGATCGGTGGTCGTTGGTTTATCGAATGGATTATGTCGATCAGAAAACAGAGTCTTATATTCTCAAGAAAAAGACGGGAATTGAAGAGAAGCTGGCAAGGGAAATCGCTGATTTTGCCTCGAAAGTCAGACAGGCTTTCATCGACGGCAAGATTTATTCAACTTTTTCGATGAGGCGTACAAAGAATTTTGCCACGCAATTAAAACGTGGTCGTAAGATGAACGTTGCGTTGAAGTTGACGGCTCTTGACAGGGTAAGTCAGGAAGATGCCCGTGCGATCATGGAAATAGCCAACAGAATTTGGGGAGTGGCTGTAAGTGGATAACGAAAAATTAATCGAGGCCAAGCGCAATCTTTGACATATGCCGAAGTGAATATTATGTTCGAGCGTCAATGGATGCTGGTATTAGTAAGATTTTTTCGACTGTTGGTAAGGCATAAAAAATAACACTTGACAAAACCCTTTATATATATTATATTATATATGAAGGGAGAAAATGATTATGGGAAATTCAACCGTTGATTTTCAGGCTAAATTCAACAGAAACCAAGAAGCCGTGGCTTCGGCCTTTTCTAAAATCGGGTATAAGGTGATGTTCGCTTCCGATGGCGTTCCGAAAATAAATCGTGACCTCAAGGAAATTTACATTCCGATAATAAAGGAGAAAGCGGATAACGAGGTTATTCATACGATTCGGGGTTGGGTAGATCACGAAATGGCCCATGAAATCTGTGGTAGTGACCACCGATTGCTCGAAAAAGCCCACCTAAAAGGCGGGAGCTTCGAGACGATTTTCCGACTGATCGAGGATGGACGAGTCGAGAGGATCGAATCACAGATGCTTCTTGGTTGCAAGGAAAACCTTCAGTTCAACGAAACTGGAATTTTAGAAAAGCACAAGGACTCTCCAGCCCTTGCGCTTTTTATTTTGGCAAAATATGGACACGAAAAATTGGCGGAGCTGAGTATGGCGGATATTTTGAAAGAGATTTCCCCCGAAACAGCCAAAGATATTACCGCGTGTTTAAGTTGTGATGAAGCGTATAAGGTTTCGGAGAGAGCCTATAAAGATATGAAGCTTGCAGAAAAAGAGAAAGCCATGAAGGAACTCGCTGACAAAAAACGTAAAGATAAGGCCGAAAAAGATAAGGCCGAAAAAGATAAGGGTGCAGATGATGAGGGGGAGTCTTCCGATGCAGATGATGAGGGGGAGTCTTCCGACGGTGAAGGTGAGAGTGATGGCGGTGAAGAAAGTACTTCTTCCAAAAAGTCGAAAAAATCTAAATCAAAAAAGAGCGAAAAAACTTCTAAGGGTGACGAAGTCGATGAGGGGGATAGTGGTTCTGATGCTGCTGACCTTGATTCTTTGATGAAGGGTGAAGGTGAAAGCGACAGTGATTCTGATAGCGATAGCGATTCTAGTTCTTCGGTTGATGGTACTCCCTCTGGAAAAACGGACAAACGTGATTATGAAAAGGCTGACGATTGTAAACTGTCAAAGGAAGAGGAAGAGGAGATTGAGGCAGAAGCCGAAGCGCTTTCAAAGGAAAAGCTTGACGAAAAAATGGACGGAGAAAAAGATATATCCGATATGGTTGTCGAGGGTATGAAGTCCGATTTGGAAGATGCTGGAGTTGATGTAGGCTATATTCCTTACACAAAGGATGATATGATTCAGGATTTGACGGATCGAGCAACCGCAGAGAGTCTTGGTATATTAAAATTCCCGGATAACATTAGTCCCGATATTTTGAGAGATGTGAATGTACTTTCCCAAAAGCTTCGGTTGGAGCTTCTTGCTTCAAAGCCGATGAAAGAGCGATATAAGGACACTGGTTTTCTTGATAATCGTAGGATGCATTATTTAGGGATGCATACAAAACAGGAAAATGTCTTTATGAAAAGACTAAAAAAAGAGGGAATGAATACGGCGGTTACTCTTCTAGTTGATAGTTCAGGTTCTATGGCAGGAGAGAAAGTTGTTATTGCCAGAGAGATAGCGAGTCTTATGGTAACTACAATGGAAACGCTTTCGATTCCCTGTGAAGTTCTTTCTTTTACTCAGGATTCCGGCTCAAAGTTCGGGCGGTTATCCCGTTCTGAATATGCAAGATTTCATCCTCTTTGTCACTACATTCACAAGCCATTTGATAAGAGGGTTAAATATTGCACAAGGGCGTTGAACGCTGTTGGCGGATTAGAGCGTGAACAAAACGCTGATGGTGAGTCGGTTTTGTGGGCGGCGTCAAGGCTTTCATCCAGAACCGAAATGAGAAAATTGCTTTTTGTCTTGAGCGATGGAGTGCCTTGCAATTGTGATTCTGAACAGAGTGCGCTTTCAAAACACCTGAAGGACGTGGTCGAGCTTGTTTCTAAACATGGAATCGAGTGCGTAGGAATCGGTATTAAAACCGATGTCAAAACGTACTATAAAAACTATGTACGAATAGACCAACTTAACGATGTTGTTAGTAGGGCTTACGCTAAAATAGCTGAAAGCATTCGAGGGGCTAAAAAGAGTGCTCGAAAATAAAGACCTGACGAAAAGAAAGGCTGTGAGAATATGTTCAAGACCCGACATGGGAATTGTCGAGGTCTTGGACGTTATGAGGTTTGGGAAGCTGTCGTGCGCCAGAACGTCGAAAGGTGGTATCTTTGACAGGTTTGACCTGATTCCGGTTAAGCAGGAAGAGGAGCAGCTTTTCAGATCGAGAGGAGAATCATTTTCTCACACAAAAAAGGATTGGTTAAAAATGAGCGTTTCAGTTACGCAATTTTTTTGCACTGATCGAAAACAGATAATGACCATCCCTGAATGCAGGGCATGTTATGATGTTAAACTTGACAGGCCAGTGACAAGAGCTGAATGTAAGAACGAAAACGCCATTGATGTAAAAGAATCACACACTACACTGAATACTACTACGGCGAGTGCCCCTGCGAGTGTTCCAGTTGATGCAGGTATTTTAAATATAGGAAACAAAGGTATTCAGGATTTAAGGTTAGAGCAGTTAAGTTCACTAAACAAAACACCTCTTTCAAAGGAGTAGTAAATGCAAAACGTCACAGTATGCGACAGGGACGATGCAGTAATCAAGGATGGACAGCCCTCGTACAAGCTTACCATTACCATCGAAGCAGTCGGCACCGGAAAAAAGGTGGAGATCAAGCGTGATTTGTGCGAGCCGTGTACTGGGATCGTTGTCAGAAGTATTGCCCAGCGTGTGTTTCTCGATGAAAGCAAAGAAGCTGGAATTCTTGGCGAAATTGGCTGCAAGGCTGCCGCTAAGAAGCACGAAAAGTCAGAAAAGGCCGAAAAGTCTCTGGCGACTCATACGATTCATAAGTAGTAACCTGAACAGTGACAGGTGCAGATTTCTCTGCACCTGTTTTACGGGGAGTGGAATGGAAGCGATCAGAATTGAAGGTGGACAGATTGTTGTAAAGACTGATGCTGGTGGGTATAAAAAAATACCTTATGTTCACAAAGAACCGACGCTGGATCAGGTGAATAAAGTTATTGCGTTTTATAATTCTGATGCTATGAAGGAGAATATAAAAGCCATTCCAGATCATGCGATAGCCAATGCCAGTATGCTTGATGGAATAGTGACTGTTCGTATTGGTGAAACTGTAGTATTCTCGCAGGATTCTGTAGAAACACCACCACAGTAAAAAAACCCCAAAGAAAGGATTTCGTAATGGGCGATATAAGCAAGGTTGATTGGAGTAAGTATCCTGATGGGAAACCACCCGAGGGTGACAAGACGGCAGAGGCGACAGCGAATCCAGATGCTGTTCTTCTGGAAAAGCCCTGTGATGAATAAATAAAAGTAGTTCACTTGATAAAGGAGAAATTATGGGAAGCGGAAGATTAACGTCCGATTCATGGACAAGGTATAGTACAAAGCACCTTGTTGGAAGATCGGCAGAGAAGATTTATACGGAGTCGGCGCTTGACTCAACCCTTGATCCTAAAGATGTAAAGGTAAGAGAGTCATGTGATTCAGCAGACAGTCCCGAATCAACGGCTGTAATAATTGCGCTCGATGTTACTGGGTCAATGGGTAATGTGCTTGCGGCAGTAGCCAAAAAGCTGGGCGATCTGGTATTGCAGATTTACGACAAGCAACCTATCACCAATCCACATTTGATGTTTATGGGGATAGGTGATGCCGAAATGGGAGATAGGGCACCTCTTCAGGTTACGCAGTTTGAGGCGGACATTCGTATAGCCGAACAGCTTCGGAAGATTTATTTCGAGCAAGGAGGTGGCGGCAATGGTTATGAGTCGTACATTCTGGCATGGTATTTTGCCGGATTTCATACGAAAATCGACTGTTTTGACAAAAGAAAGAAAAAGGGGTTCCTTTTTACAATAGGAGATGAAGAGCCGACGCCTATGATACGGGCTTGTGATGCAGAACGGGTTCTTGGATACAAGCCCGAAAAAGACTTTTCTGCCGAAGAGGTACTCGAAGCGGCAAAGGGTATGTACCATGTTTATCATCTTGTTATTGAAGAGGGTCAGCATTGCAGAGCCAATAGGGATGTGGTTATGCGTGAATGGTCGAATCTTCTTGGCGAGAGAGCGATTCCGGTATCAAACCACGAAAAAGTTGCAGAGGTTATCTTGTCGATTTTGCAGAGGGCTTCGGGAAAGAAGGTAGATGAGATTACTTCTGACATGGATGCTGATACCAAGTCAACGGTAGAACGAGCGATAGGGTCTTTGTCCTAATGGAATCAATTGCAGTTATAGGAGCTGGTTTTGGTGATGAGGGAAAAGGAAGAATGACTGATTACTTTTCCGGCCCAGAGTCACTTGTAGTTAGATTTAACGGTGGAGCACAGGCTGGTCATACTGTTGTCAATGATAAGAGAAGGCATGTGTTCCACCACTTTGGTTCTGGTATGTTTTCTGGTGCGGACACCTATTTAAGTCGGGATTTTATTTGTAATCCGATAATGTTTGTCAGAGAAGTCGATGATCTTAGTAAGTTTAATTTTGTAAAAAAGACATCAATTTTTGTTGATGAACGGAGTAGAGTAACAACTCCGTATGATATGATGATTAACGAAATGTCAGAAAAGGCAAAAGGGTCTTCAAGGAACGGTAGTTGTGGTTTTGGAATTAATGAAACTGTTGTAAGAACAAGACAGAACGGATTCAGTTTATTTGTTTCTGATTTGAGAAACAGTGACCTTAGAAAAAAGCTTGATTGTATACGAAAGCACTATGTTGACCAGAGAATGTCCTTTTTAGGAATTTCGATTCCAAAAGAGTACCGCGATTATTTGAATGACGATGCTATTTTTGAAATGTATCTTGTTGATATAGAAATGTTTATGGAAATGATTATTATTGGACATCCGAATGTCCACATTTACGAAAATACTGTTTTTGAAGGAGCACAAGGGCTGATGCTCGATATGAGGCATAAGTTTTTTCCGCATGTGACGAATTCCAATACTGGACTTAGTAATGTGATAGATTTATGTAGCGAAATGGACATAACCGATCTTGAAGTTGTTTATGTTATGAGGCCGTATATGACAAGGCATGGAGATGGGCCTTTCCCTTCACAGCAAAACACGCCGCCATTTTGTGATTTGGTTGACGAAACAAATATTTGCAATGAATATCAGGGAGCAATAAGGTTTGGATATTTTGACGCCGATGCTTTGAGAGATGAAATCAATGCTGATTTTAATAGAGGATACAAGTATGAAATAAAAAAGAAAAAAAGTATAGCTATAACATGTTGTGACCAGATGAAGACTGTTCCGTTTAAGATGAATGGTGAAATGAAGGACAAGAGTATTTTTGATTTCATACAAGAAGTAAAAGGGTGGTTTGATGTAGACACTCTTTATGTTGGTATTAGTAAAGACGCGAAGGAAACCTTTTATGGATAGGGTTTATGGAAAAATTACCTGACGAAGTAATGGCAGACGAGCAGAAGGTTAAGCAGTTGTGGATTAGTGATCTCGGTGAAGATGCGAAGCTTTTTACACAGGTTGAACTCGACAAGATGTGGGATGATGTTAAAAAGGAAGTGAATTTTTTTGATTTTTTCCGTGCGGGACATATTCGTCCGAAGAAAACCAAGAAAGAGAAAAAGCGTCTTAAGGCAGAACGTAAAAAGCAAAGGAGAAAATGATGCAAGATACCATCGTTCAAAAGCATAAGAAAAACTTTGAGACATTAATAAAGGCTTTTAAAGATGATAGCGTGTGTCTTTTGGATTGTATAGAAAATGCAACTGGAGAGCATGTTGCTGTCATTTGCGCAACAAATTTTGATGGGAAAGAAGTTGACATGGTTCCGTTTGCGAAGTTTTTTAACAGTGATCCGTACAAGCTATTAGTGCCTTCCGATGTTGGAGAAAGGGTTAAAATTCCACGTTCAAAAAAATAATGATTGACAAAACGATTTATTTATTATATATTATACATAAGGAACTATTATGCAAGCTGTTAAAGTGCAAGCTAAAGTACGCGAAGTGTATAACGATGGTAATTTTTCCGGTAAGGTGTTAAGGTGCAGATGTGGTGCAACGTATAACACTTCGGAGATGCTTGTTGATGAAGACCCTGAAATTGAAGAGCGCGGAAACAGATGCCGATTTTGTAATAGATTTTTAGGATATTTTGACGGTTCTTCCCTTGTACGTGGGCCGGGGTTAATATGGAATCTTCGTAGAGAGATTAAATTGTGGCCGAGAAACTTATTGGTAAGGATGATTTGGCACACTCGAACGGTTCCTTTAGTTTTTAAATTCCGAACAGAGAGAGCGTGGTTATGGATGAAAGGGTTAGCGAAGTCGAAGATTTAGTAAAGAAAGCTTCTTCTGAAGCCATCAAAAAAGCAACGCTGCGTATGGAAAAAAGGAAGGCCAAGTGTCAGAGGGGAATAAGGGTTAGGACGAGAAGCGAAGTGCAGACGTTGGTGTCTGTTTACTCGTTTCTTTACAATAACAAATATAGTAATATGCCACCCGCTATTGGTGTTAAAGAATTGGGGCAGTTTAAAAACCTGATTAAAAAACTTGATGCTGATAGGGCAGAAAAGCTTGTTAGGTATGTGTTCAAAAATTGGGGTTTTATTGGGATGGAGGTTGGATTAAGTGGGGCACCACTAATAGGTGATATTTTGGGGAGGTGCTTGAGGTATGTCGAAGAAGCAGTTAGACCAAAAAGAGAAGAAAGTGATAAAGTTAGAGAATTTCCGATACGACGGGTATGAAATAAGAAAAATTGAGAGGTGTGCCGATACAATTGACCTTTTTACTGGAAAGACGGATAACGAGCTAAGACGTGAAAGGAAAAAATGATTACTTTTGGGCAAATAGTTTTGTCAGTAATCGCTGCAACTTTTTTGATGATTCTTTTTAAAATAGTAATTATTCCGTTTTTATCGGGAATAAAAAAGGGATTCAGCAAGGATTCAAATGGGGATTCTGATGGATAGGCAGGATAGGCATTTGACAGTTGATGATTTGGAAATGCTGTGTATACCGAAAAGGTATTACATGGCTACGCTTGACAACGTGACTAAAAGCAAAGATGTTAAGGAAAAGCTAAGAAGTTATGTTGAAAGTGTTGTTAATGGAAGGGCCGCTGGGGCCGGTCTTTTGATTAGGGGTGAAACATCGACAGGAAAGACATACGCAGCATGTTCTGTTTTGAAGAGACTACGAGCTTATGTAACAGGATTTAGTGGTCTGTTTCTTGACTCCACCATGATTAGCGAGGATTTTTTGAGGGCTGAGTTTATGGGAGAGGGAGTAAGAAACATGGAGAGAATTGTTGATGTCGAGCTTCTTGTTCTTGATGATATAGGTAGTGAAAAGAAATTTGAGCAGGAAAGGATTTTTGAGATTTTCAAGCAAAGGTGTAACAATCTAAAGAGAACAATAATTACTACCAATTTGCTGAAAGAGGATGATTTCATAAAGCACTTTGGGATATATGGTAAAAAGTTCTATGATATGGTTTCTGGTTGTTGTCTGACAGTTGAATTTCCGGATACTAATTTAAGGACAAGTCTCGAAGCTGATAGGTTGGAAAAAGAGATAATACAAGGATAGATTGTAATGTCAATCGACAGATGTTTCGTTTCGAGATTAATTGAATCTGGTGACATACGGCTTTTTGTAGAAGCTCGTTCACTTATTAAAGTGGTCATGGTAAAAGAGCCGGAACGATCAGTTTACAAGTTTGTGGCCGAGTATTTTGAAAAGTATAAAGCGATTCCCTCATTTAGCCTTGTCGAAGAGAATTTTAAAGAAGATTTTAAGACAACGTGCGAAGCCGATCTAAAATATTACATCGACGAAATTACAAACAGAGAGGCGTACAACAGAGTATCGCTGATGCTCAATGATATTTACCCGATTATGGATAGGGGTAGAGGTCTTGATGCATTGGAAAAGCTTGACCTGAAGATAAAGGATATTTACAAGGGACTAAGTTCTCCGGACGACATTAAAAGTCTGTTCAGTTATGGAGATGAAGTCCTTGAAATGTACGAAAAAGCAAAGCTTGGTCTTGTTGGTATTTCTACTCCGTGGGAAACAATGAACTCGATCACGCTTGGATGGCAACCCGAAGACTTAGCAATGTTCATAGCAAGGCCGGGGGTTGGGAAAACATGGGTACTCGTTCTTTTGGCAATGCACGCATGGTCTGTGGCTAAAAAAAAGGTATTATTTGTTTCTCCTGAAATAGCAAATGCGAGAGTATTATTCAGGTTTCTTTCAGCGCAAATACGAGCCGACTATGAGATTATGCGTAAAGGGAAGCTTGGTGATATGATGGAGAAAAAATTGAGAGAAAAGATCGGTTCTCTTATGGCAGAAGACGATGGGAATTTTAAAATAATAGGTAGAGATTTCGGCTCCGATTTGAGAGCTGTTGAAAAGGGGGTAATATTAACGGAACCCGACATTGTATTTGTTGATGGTGCGTATCTTATAAACAGAAAGTCCAAAACCGTTGATAAGCACGAAAGAATATCGGAGGTAATCGACGAGTTGAAGGGAATGGGGAAAAAGTACAGTGTCCCATTCGTAGCTTCTTCTCAGTTAAACAGAAAGGCGTCAGGGAAACGTGATATAAAGGACGATATGATAAGTTTTACGGACGCGGTTTTTATGGATGCTGATTATGTTTTCGCTATGATTCAGGATATGGATATGAGGGCTGATAAGATTATGAATATCCAGCCCATAAAAATAAGAGAAGGGGACTTGACAAGAAAAATTGTTTTAAGATGGGATTTCAGTAGTTCTGATTTTAGTGAACTGGCAACGTCGATTGACGGACTTGGGGAGATACCGTTTTGATTTACACATGTAATGAATCGTGGTTCATAGTTTTTAATAAGGCGATTGAGCGGGTGGCAATGATTTGGGATGTAAGACACAATAAGATTGACATGGGAACAAAGACTGGATATTTGAGAGAGATAGACGAGTTTTTTGGATTGGGCGAATTCAATGGGTTAATTAATAGGGTAATTTTTCTTTTTAGAAACAAACAGGTTGGTGAAGAAGAGGTATTTGCGGTAATCGAACACTGGGAAGAACTTTGGTACAAGGTTCTTGGGTATAAAAAACCATGATAGAAGGAAATATCTATACATCGTTGTCACTTATGGGTATCCATAAGGTCAAAAGAGCAAGTAATGACAACTTGATGTGCCAGTGTGTTCTTTCTTCTCAGCATGAGAAGGGAGACAGAAAACCGTCGATGTCTGTTAAGATAAACCCGAATGGTGTATCGCCGGTATTTTGCTTTGGTTGCGGGTATAGAGGGACGATAGTTGGCCTCGCTTATGAGCTTGAGAAAACTTGGGGAGGTGACCTTGTTAGGCAGGTAAGGGGTCTTGAATATGGTGGTGTTTATAAGCCGATGTTCAAGGCATACGAAGATGTAATGCATTTAAGACACAGAAACGACATAGCAGACAGACACCTTGCAAAAAGAGATAAGCTGCCGGAGATAAATATTAAGGAGTACGATGATTGTCTTGGGTTTGTGCCAAAATATATGATCGAAAAAAGAGGAATCTGTATTGATACGTTAAGGGCTTGGAGAATAGGTCATTGGAAAAGAGGAAGGCAGGGGGTTTTCTTCCCGATATTTGATTCCGATAAGAAAATGGTAGGGTATTCGATACGATGGATTTTCCCGAAAGAAGACGAGCCGTCATATTTTCACATGCCCGGACTGAATAAGAAAAAGATTTTGTACGGCGAGAACATGATAGACAAGGTAAGGAGTAATATTTTTGTGATTGTTGAGGGTGCTATTGATGCGCTAAAAGTTTGGACGGCTGGGTATAACGCATTAAGTACTTTGGGCGGTGATTTTTCTGATAACCAAGCAAGCAAGATTATTACGCTATGTGAAGGTATGGAAGGGATAGCAATGGGTGATGGTGACAAGGGAGGGAAAAAACTTGCAGACGGAATTATGGATAAACTGTCTGATAGATGTGTTAAAATTCGTAGGATTGTGTTGGACGAAGCGCGCGATCCGGGTGATATGACAACTGAGGAAATTCGAGCAAAAATCGAGGGTCGTTAGGAGGAGTATTCGTATGTCAGGTAATTCGACAGAGTATAACAGAAAGTATGCCAAAGAGCATAGGGCAACTATTTTGCGAAAGAGAAAGGAAAGATATTGGACAGACCCTATGTATAGAGAAACTATGGTTAAGAGGACAAGCACCAGAAGAATCCTTCAAAGGGTTGATAGGCCAAGGCTACCAATTTCTTCCCTTGACAAAGAAGTATCGAGGTTGATAATTATTGGTGAAAAAGAGTTCAAGGTTTACAATAAAGCCGCATTTGCCAGAGTTCTTGGAGTTACAAGGCCGACGATTGATAACTGGCACAGGTGGGGGGTTCTTCCGATACCCAAAGACGTTGATGCTCTTGGGCGTTTCTGGTACAGAGAGGAGTATATCAATATAGTAGACGAATGTTTGGGAAAATATAAACTTAAATTAAGAAAGGAGGTTTTGGCAGAGCGCTTTAAAGGCGCGTTCTCTTGCTGACACCTATGAAAAAGGAAAAACGTCATAGCGCGAGAGAGCTTGGAAGTAGGGTCGTTGATTGTGGGTATAAAGATGCGGATGATTTTTTTAAACGAAACCCAGTTACTCCATTTGTGGTGCTTGCGCGCGAGGTCGGAGTAGCATATCAGACTATCAGTAGGCACTACAAGGAGTGGAAGAAAGGAAGGGGATAATATGGCATGGTATAAAACAGGTTCTGACGGATTAAAGGATGATATAGCCAAGAGTCAGAAGGCCAGAGATGGCGTAAAGAGGCTGTGGTTGCCTCCCGGTGGAAGCAAAACCATAGTTTTCTGCGATGATACTGCCTTCAGATTTTGGGAGCATAATTTGAAGCTCGACGGAAGTTGGAGAAATTGGTACGTTTGCCTCAAAAAGAATCTTGGAGAGGACTGCGCACTTTGTGACAACGGTAGCTTCAATCCGTATTTTGTAGGGTTTTATACCATTATCGACAAAACGGGATATACGGACAGAGGCGGGGTGGCGCACAAGAACGAGAAGCTTTTGTTTCCGGCAAAGGCGCTTATTCTGGAGAAAATGGCAAGGCACTCCGAGAAGCGAGGAGGTTTAACCGGATGCGTTTTTGAGGTTACACGGGGAACAGGGAAAAAGTCAAACTCCGTAGGAGATGATTTCGACTTTCAGGAGAAAATCGACTTGGTTAAGGATTTACCCGGAATTGATACGACACCGTTTAAGTACGATGAAATTTTCAAGCCGGAAACAAATGCCTTGCTTGGTTCTCTGATTGAAAAGTCGAAGGAAAATGCAGAAGAAGCGGAAAGTGTCCCGTATTGAAAAAGTGCAACCGATTGTATGGGTAATAAATGTTAAGAGTAACGCTTAGTAATATGGCATGGATAAACCGCGAAGATTTGTCTGAAGAAAAAATTCAGCGGTTGAAGAAGGTACTTACGGTTCGTCAGGAAGCAACTTCTGTTCATTCTGTGCCATCTTGGATTGAGACGTATAAGGAAGATGCGGTACTCAATAGGCTTGGGGTGCCGCTCTTCTTTTATATGAAAACAAAGCCATTTGATGATAATTTGACAATACAGCTTTCAAATGGCGACCCAGTAATTTCCGATATGGTTTTCAAGGGAAGCTTGAGAACAGGGCAATTACCGCCATACAAGGCTTTTGTAGATAAAATGAAAGACCCGATGTTTTTTGGAGGCATAATTTCTTTGCCATGCGGAGAGGGAAAAACAGTTCTTGCGATTAAGCTCATAAGCGAGATTAAAAAGAAGACACTTGTTATTGTACACAAGGAATTTCTTGTTGGACAGTGGAAGGAACGAATAAATGAATTCATGCCGACTGTGAAAGTTGGAAAAATACAGAGAGACGAGTGTGATATAGTTGATAAGGATATAGTGATAGGTATGGTTCATTCGTTGGCTTCGAGAGGGTATGATGGAATTTATAGTAGGTTTGGTGTTGTGGTTAGTGACGAAACACATAGGATGTCGGCAGAAACTTTCTCCGAAGCTGCCCCAAGGTTTAATTCCAGATACCGAATAGGTCTTACGGCAACAGCAAGAAGGAAAGATGGAACAGAAAGGATTTTTTTTAATACTTATGGCGACATTATTTATCAGGGTTGTATGGAGAAAATTGATGTAGGAATAAGAAGAGTACGAACTCCGTTTAAATTGCGAATGATGTCTAAGTATGATCCAACAAAAGTAAGTGATGAAAGGGTTGTTACTCTGATGAGTAGAAATGGCGAGAGAAATGCCGTCATAGGAAAAGAGATATTTCAGGCTTGTGAAAAAGATCGAAAATGCCTGATTTTAAGCGACCGTCTGGAGCATTTGGAGCTTCTGACAGTAAAATTAAGGGAGTTGATGAGAGAAAAGAGTATGACCAGAAGTATTGATTATTATATTGGCGGAAGAAAAGAAGACGAGTTAAAGTTGGCTGCGCGTGCCCAAGTTATTATGGCTACATTCGCTATGGCAGCCGAAGGCTTGGATATTTCCGATCTCGACACACTTTTTCTTGCTACCCCGAAATCAGATGTTGAGCAGTCAGTTGGAAGAATTTTAAGAAAGGTTGTTGATAAACGAAGGCCGATAGTGGTTGAGTTCATTGACGAGCGAGATAACTTTTCGATGAGGCGATGGAAGAACAGGGAGAGGTATTACAGAGAGCAGGGGTGGATATAATGTCCGAGCTGTATTTGCCATTAACACATATTGTTCCAATTTTTACACTGAAAGTCGAAGGAGGAGTTATGGGAGAGAAAGACGATTTAAAGGATGTTGGGGTTGAAATGGTGGTCGAAGAGGATGATGTCGGTGGGCTGGAAACGACAGGAGGGGGAGAAATTCCGAAGAAGGACGAGATGGAGGCCAAGTTCGTTGAGTCGAAGATCAGCGTTCTTCGGACGATTCCTGTAACGTCAATGCTTTCCGGGTTGCCTGAAGAGGAGGAGAGAACGATTGAAGTTCACAAGTTTGTTACCACTCCGGCAGAGGTCGAACTGACTTATGGCAAGAAACTTCAGATTGAGAAGTTCGAGCCTGTCGAAGTCAGGGTTACTGTTCGTATGCCGTGTTACAAGGAAGAGGTGAAAGAGTGTTATTCTTTTATTCAGAGCCTTGTGACTGATGTTATGAACCGCGAGATAAGCACACTGATTGAACGAAAAAAAGAAAAGATCGAAGGAAAGGAACCAGTCCATGAGTCTGCCAAAGGAAAAAGAGACAGTGATGCCAGCGAGAAAAGTTTCTATTGATAGTCGGGCTGATGATATTGTGGCTCTTGTATGCCATGACAAAAAGGACATTATTATTGAGAAGTGTGATCTTTCGACGGTGATTCACACGATACCGACAGGGATTTATAAGCTTGATGGTATGATAGGTGGTGGTATCCCGATAGGCCACACGACTCTTTTTTGGGGATACAAAGGGTCTGCTAAAACATCATCGTGCCAGAGGGTAATAGGCAATGCGAACAAAATGTGTTCGACGTGTTTTAAGCAGATTCCAGATTGCAAATGCAAGGAAGGCCCAAGAAAATTTGTGACCGCTTATTTTGCCGCCGAGCCGATAGTTTTTACTGAATGGTCAAAAAGACTTGGTGTTGACGAGAGCATGATTATTGTAAGGCCAACAACAGCAGAGGAAGCGTTTGATGTTATGTTAAGTCTTGTTGATTCCGGTAAGGTTGACCTGATTGTTCTTGATTCAATAGCTGCCCTGATTCCCGAGGCAGAGAGTGAAGGTGGTATGGGTGATTGGCAACAAGGAGCACAGGCCAGAATAATAGGGAAATTTGCCAGAAAAATTCAGTCTTCTATCAACCGGAGCAAAAAAGAGTATGATAGAGCTACCACTCTTCTGTTTATAAATCAGGTGCGAATGAAGATCACTATGTATGGCGATCCAAAGATCGCCCCCGGTGGAATGGCTATGGGATTTGCTAATGCTTTGGAAATCTTTTTTCAGGCCAAAAACAAGGCAGAGGTTGAAAAGGACGAAGTTCTTGGAGAAAAGCCTGTTGCGATAGAAATTGATTATGGCGTTGAAAAGAGAAGGTATGGGGCACCAAAGTATTCTGGGTCGTACAGAATGGCGCTCCGAAATATTGGAGGGAAATGCCCCGGAGAAATTCTTGACGAGAAACCGTTGCGGGTGGACGGAATAAAACTTGGGCTTGTTGCCAAAACAGAAGGGATGTACCGTTTTGGCGACATAGTTCTTGGAAAAAACCTTGAGGATGTTGACGAGTTTCTTGTTAAAAACAAGGAAGTTACCGACGCTTTAAGGAATGCGGTGGTCGAGATAATTAAAATAATGTGAGGTTGGTTATGTCTGTTCCAAAATTGACACAAAAAGAGTGGGAAACGATCAGGCACTTGCTCTGTCATTGTGGGAGATATGACCATTGTGGATTGACAGAAAAGCAGATTGAAGTTTTGTATCACAAGAAGTTAAAAATTCCTGAATTGTCAAAACAGCACGAAGAAGGTGGTAAATTTTATAATGGAGGATGATGTGTCAAAACTATTTTTTACCGTCCCGATTGGTTGCAAGAATCTAGTCACCGAAGAAGACGTACCAGAGCTTGACCTCGCAGTTGTTTCTGTTGATGTTCCGAAAGAGAGTGCAAGATTTGTAGCGGATTATCTCGAAAGGCGTCTTTGTC
>JADFXO010000119.1:7492-10221 GCA_015233485.1 Nitrospirota bacterium | reverse complement strand
ACAACAACACCGACATCCAGTCCGATCTGCACTCCACCGACGCACACGGTCGCAATCAAGTCAATTCCCTCATTCTCGACCTGTTCGGGTATCGGTTCGCACCACGCTATGGAGACATCTTCGAGAAAGTCACCAAGTCTCTGTATGGATTCAAGCACCCCAGCCAATACGATCAAGGATGGCTGATCAAACCCGTTCGAAAGATCATTACCAACCTCATTCTGGACGAAGAGGAAAATATAAAGCGCATCATGCTGTCGCTCGCCATCAAAACGACGACGCAGAGCATCATAATCGGAAAGCTCAGCGCCCACACCCGGAAGAACAAGACCAAACGTGCTCTATGGGAATACGACAACATAATCACAAGCCTATACCTGCTCGATTACATCGATTTGCCTCCGTTGCGCCGGAACGTCCAGCTGGTGTTGAATCGTGGCGAGAACTATCACAAATTGCGAAGAGCCGTATCCTACGCCAATTTCGGAAAACTTCGCTTCAAAACAGAACACGAACAACAACTTTGGGGTGAGTGCAGTCGCTTGGTGACTAATTGCATGATTTACTTCAACGGCAGTATCGTATCGAATGTGCTGGCTTACAGGGAAGCCAACGGTGATGGCCAAGCAGCGGCTGCGCTGGCGCAAATATCGCCCGTCGCATGGCCACACATCAATCTTCACGGTCGCTTCCAATTCAACAAGCATCCGGAACTCATCGATATGGCCATCATAATCGAGGAATTGGTCCAATTGCACGTCACCCCGGAGCCAGTTCCGGACATCTAATTTCCTTAATCCACCTTTTCGGGGGGATGTGCAAAAATACCCTATTACGTCTTTTTTTTTGCCCCGTTGCTACTCCTATGCCTTATAGAACATCGTGCATAAAAGTGGCTTCAGACTATCCGGCGGCAACTTATTTAAATCAATCACAAAATCTGTTATACGTTTTAGGGAAGACGAATCAGCACCGAGGCCTGCTGCAAAGGCAATAATATTGGAAATTTTTTTTTGCTTCACCTGATCGGCCGCATTTTCCCACTGATCCGTTGGTTGACCATCGGTCAACAAAAAGACTATCGGTTTAAAGTCCCCTTTTTGTGTGGGCGACGATTTTATCACCTCATTCTCGACACAGTTCATCAAAAGACTCAAGGCAGCCCCCAAAGAGGTTGCATCGGACGCACTCGTTGCATCGAACGCACTAATGGTGGGTTCTATAAAATTCATTAAATCCCTAAGAGGAGCTACTTGGCTAGCAGTACTATCAAAGGTAATCACGGAAAGATATACCGCCTCAATAGCGCACGGGTCGCTGCGTAGCTCGGCCAAGAGTGTCTTCACACCCCGCCGTACCGCCTCAATGGGTTCTCCCGACATAGAGCCCGAAGTATCCAGCAACAAATACACAGGTTGTCGACGCATCGGTTCTGTCCAGGTTGAGCCGGGCATTGGCGGCGTCGCAACCGTTTTTTGCTTCTCAATGGGCGCTGTTACCTGTTTTTGTGTTTTAAGGCGCTGTAAGGCCTGCCAATTTTGTTTGGCAATTGTGAACCGTTGTTTGTATGCAGCTTCCAACTCGGATGACACGGCCAGGTAGTATTTGAACTCCCAGGCGCAGTGGGGACAAAATTCAGCCTCTTCTTCTATTGACAGGTCACATACGGGGCAGGTCATGGTGTTGGTCTTTCATATGGTTTCATCCTGGTCTTGAAAATTGATATCCAAAATCACCGCAGGCGGGGCCATATCCGTCTTCCCACAACCACTCAGTAATCGCCCCGCACAGTGCGGGAAAAGCAAATGGCCAAATAATCAAAGTAGCTATTCTCCACCACGAACAGGCCACACGTAGTTACTGCCAGTCTTGCCGACAGCGAAGACGACGCCGTCGCCCAAGTTCACATACCAAGCGTTGCCCGCGCTACTGGCGTAGGTAGAACTCGCCCAATAGTTGCTCGACTGGACTCTGACGAAGGGAGGATCTGGCCGTAAGAAGCAATTAAGGACGTCCGTGACCAGCTGTTTCAGTTCGTCTCTCGTGGGTAGGCGCCAATCACCTGCCTTTGACCCATCGGTCAGCCCACATTGGCCCCCGGCTAGCCTTTGGCACGCAGCTATAGCATCACCCCAGTTGAGGCGGCCAATGCAGTTGGCGTCTTTCAGCCAGCATAAGCCGGTCTTCGCGTCAGTCACCGTGCCGTTACCGTTATCGATAAACCGAGTTGAGGATTGGGTTGGAGATTTTTCAGAAACAACTTTCCAGCTTTTACCTAAAGCAGATAGGGCTATTTCAGATATCTCCGCCCCTCTTCCTCCGGCTTGCAGCCGGACATAAACCGGATGACTTGATCCTGATGCGTAGAGCTCCTTCGCCGTATCCCGTTCGGCGACAATGTGCGTAGGCAGATCGAGGGAACTCAATATTGGCTTTATCCAGTCATGCCATTGGATCGTTAAAGGGAATACGCCCGTCTTGATATCGTACTTATTCCTCAAAAGCTCGGCGTCACCGGCCAACACTGGTGGATGCCCGGCCAACCGTTGGGTGAACTCCTTCGCTGTCTCAAACACATCCCGCGTCAGCTCCGGAACAGGTGTCTCCGCAGCAGCAACAGCTCCAAACGAAGGGGGAACCTTTGCTGCCACTGGTTCAGGGTGGGCTTTTTGTTCTTCAGCTACCTGACCTTTGCACGACCTCCGCCAAATCTGTCGGGCTATGATCAA
>JADFXO010000119.1:0-7451 GCA_015233485.1 Nitrospirota bacterium | reverse complement strand
CGGGGGACACAGCCAGGTAGTACTTGAACTCCCAGGCGCAGTGGGGACAAAATTCAGCGTCTTCTTCGATCATCTGGTCACATACGGGGCAGATCACAGTGTTGGCCTTTTAAAGGGTTAATCGAAAATGGACATTCAAAACCACCATGGGCGGGGCTATCTCCCGAATCCCCATAACGCAAAAACCATTCTTCCGGCTCGTTGGATATAACTCGACAAGCATTCAACAGAATAATTTTTATTGCAAGTCTTAGAGACCGGGGATAACCGCCTTTCTCAGGCAATCAATATATTCAATAATCATTATAAGATGTTGTATTTATCAATCCGATGGCCCTATTCGATCCGCATTAACCGGAGCAGCAAAAAATCGAATGCCACCTCATTTATTGTTCGCAATTCTTTGCCAGCTCCAAAGCTACCTTTGACTTGAACAAGGCATCGTGCCTTTTTTTGCATCGACCATCCACTTCTTTCTTTTTTCAATCAGCGACAAATAAGATGAAACGGATTTGTACACCCAGTACTGCCAAATATCGCGAGGATATGCCTGTTTTGATTTCGTTTTAGAATACAAAAAAAGAAGGAGGCAAGGAAGGCGGCAACCCCTTTTAGAGGCTGTTACAAGGCATGAAAATAGCGTTATAAATTACATAAAATTAGTTAGTTGTCAAACAATCTGTGTGTATTTTACGAGAACACTTGCCACCGTCCGGATTAGCTTATTTTACCTTTTCGCGGCGTTGTTCAAAAATCCCCAAAATATGAAATGATCATGGGAGCAATTATTCATGGCCAGACCTTTGGAGAAAAAGTCGTCGCATTGAAAATCGGGAATAGTGTATACGGGTATAAATATAAAATCACATGAAAATAGTCAAGAAAAAACAAGGTCAAGCATCAAATTTTTCCGATACATTTGTTTAATACCCTTTCAGACCCCATGGATGTACTACATCAACATAATCAGAAAACTGCCGAATTGATCTATTCTTGGAGAGTTGTCACGTTGCACTCAAAATGTCACCGCTTCAAAGACCGATAGAGACAACACCGGCTGTCTGTTGGCTTTGCGGATTCATTCCCTCTGTTTTACCAACCTGCGCTGTATCCCACCATTCGAACGACCAGGAGTCTGCGAATACCGCATGATAAAAAAGACAAGCTGGATGAATATCAATCATAATATATTGAATTATTATAATAAATTCGATATAATACTGTGATACTTACTAAAAATTACATATGCCAACCCAACCAATCAGTGATGGAACGAAGGCTGAAATATTACAGAAGGTCGCTAAAAAGGCGCAAATGTATTTAGAGTCTGCCGTTTCTATACAAGACGACCGGGAAGCAGACAAAATGCTTTTAGATCTTGATAATCTATAAAACAACATGACCGAACTGGACACACAACAACAAGGTGAGATTCTCAATAAGGTCAAAAAGAAGATTAAACCACAAGAGCAACCAAAGGATAGAGCAAATGAAATCAGCAAAACTATCGCTGATCTTCGAAAGTTCACCGATGTCCAAGAAACAGGAAATGAAGAAGCTAACAGTCTCAATAGGTTACGAGAAGAGGCGTTTGAAAAAGCCGTGGCAGAAACCGCAAAAGAATACGCGAAGTCGGGAGTGACTCCAGAGACGATCAAGTCCTGGATTTTTGGAGTTAACGAAAAGACAATAGCCAATTATACGTTGAACACGAAGACGCTTGCAGGAATGGATCATGTAAAAAAAGAGCTCGGTTTTGATACGGAAAAAGTGTTGAGCCAGTACCAAAGCTTCGCAGAAAGTGAACTCAAGCTCGGAGCGGGGAACACTTTACAATCAGATAAACACCAAAAACTGATGGGCAATGTAAACAAGATTATTGCGTTGACTATGGAGGATTGCATTCAAGAAGTGGAGGAGATCAAACAGAAAAGTGGTGGGAAATTTACAGATGAAAACGCAAGAAGCGATAAATGGATCGTCAACAGCAGATTACAGGAGAAACTGAAACCGATCAACGAAGCGGTTTTACCTTCGGCGAAGCTGTATGTTCGGATGCATGATCCTCAATTTAAGGATAGCGTTGCAAAAGTCTACGGTCAGGGGTTCGGAGAATCACGCATAGACTTTATCAACAAAAAAATGGCAGCGATCGAACAGGGTTTGGTCAAAACGAACGTTGAGAGAACAGTGGATCCGATAGCAGATGCAGGTGGGCTGGAAACGAAATCAATAGCGCGTCAATATGCAATTCCCTCGGGCATTCTGGGGAATACGGGGTTGTTATCGAAAATAAACCACGATGTAGTCCATGGGATCGCTGATCCAACAAGAAGGGATGACGAAGGAAAAAGCCGTTCTCTGGATGACGAAATAACACAAGGAATGGATAGAAATAAAAAAATAGCAGGATTGAATAATATTACGTTTCTGAATGAAAAGGATCAGGAAATACAAAGCAATGGAGATGCATGGTACATGGCCGCCTGTCTCATTCAAATGGTTCCGTATGTTGGGGCAGTTGCCAGTATTCCCACTGATGCCGAGACTGCTTTCGGCAGAGATGGAATCATGGCAAATTTACAGAGATTGCATAGTTCGGAAGCAATAAAAGTCGCCCTCGATGCGTATGGTCTGAAGCCGATACCTCCGGAGTACAAAGTCGATGTAACAGGTGTTGACCGTGCCATGGCAATCGTTAGTATTTTACTAACTGTATTTGCGCTACAAGGAGCAGCGAAGGCCGTACAAATGCGAAAACTCGAAGAAGCGATACATGGCATAAAGCCCGGAATATTGGAAAAAATGTTTGCATTTTTAGCAAAGAAAATGGGGGTTCCGGAAGAGAAAACAGCAAAGATAAGACAATTTTTAAGAGGTAGAGAGGAAGCTGCAAAAACAGAAGGAAATGTGGGAATTAGAGTAGGCACTGTCTCTGAAGTCAGTCATGGTGCCCGGGAAGTGAAAAAAGAAACGAGAGCCCTCCATGCAGAGACAGAGATTTCAAAATTAGAGAAATTAACTCAGCCACAACAAGAGGAATTGGCTCAAAAATTGGACAAACCATCATGGGAAGAATTATCAAAAATGCCACAACAAGATTTAGAAGCCTTAGCCAGAAAAAACTGGAAAAAATTGTCTCAAGAAGAACAACTACATTTCTGTGATCCATCTCAGATCAGGAAAGAAATGCAAGAGTCATTGAAACTTCCAGATGGTTTACCGACTACCAAAAAATTTGCTGAAGGAGAATTATTTTCAAAAAATATAGAGCATATAAACAACAACATTAACACGCGGCTAGATAATCTCACCAAAGCGGAACATATCACTCAACAATATGCGGATACTATCAAAAAGAGTGCAGGACAATATGTCGATTTAATAGCTAAAGCTCAAACAGAAGGCTCTTTAAGCAAAGAACTACGAGCGGGAGAAATCAGCAGTATTGCGGAAGATATTGTTCTAAAAATGGTGTATCAACAAAAAGAGTCTCTTAAAAGAGCTTTGGGAGATCATGGAGTACGACACATTATTGATGGCAATATCACCGAATCTTTCAAGATGATGGCTGAATATGATAATACTCACCCTGACAAGCCACTGACTGCTATAGATCGTTTAAAAATGATGACGATTCATTATAACCATGATATGGGATATACCGCAAGTATCAATCGCAAAGGGTTCGAATCTACTGGAGATCATAGATTTTTTAGTGAAAATATTTTCGGCAAAGATGACAGCCTATATAATAAGCTGTTTAAAGATGAGGATATCGCTCAAATTAAAGAAGCTATCAAGACTCATGATCAAGCTGACATAGATTTTTCTAATAAGGCTAAGGCATTGGAATCTATTATACGATTAAGTGATAATCTCGGATTATTCCACGATATCAAATTGCCTGAAATTTTTTATAATAATTCGAAAAATGTTGAGATATTACAACGTATTTACATTGCCCGAAGATCCGGACAAGATATTAAAGGTCTCATTGAAGAACTAAAAACAAATATTCACACCCAATCCGGATTGGACAGCAATACCAGAAAAGCCCTCTTAAACGCCGCCGCTGAAGTTGTTTCAAACGCTCCTGAATTTAATCTGGGAATGTTCGCCGGGAAACTCGAAAGCTATCGCATGGAAGACGGCACAATGATAGTATCTTTGAAAGAATCCGATATGCACAAGCAAATTCAAGAATTGTTTAAGTTAGGACAAAGACAGTTTGAAAAATTATTGGAATCTTATGGAGTAAACTTAAAAGATAAGAAAGGATTAGAAAATTTTGTAAAAACTGATTCCAAAAGAGGAATAACATATATCGATATACCACCTGACGGGAGTGGACGAAAACAATTACGCTTTGAATTTCATAAGGGTGATGCCACTCCTGATCCAACAACCGAACAGTTCAGAAGAATATTTTCCGAAACAGATAGAAAATGGAAAGAAATAAATATTCGAGAGACAAGAAACTCTCTTGTAGAAGAATTGGAAAACGTTGAAAATAGACCAAAGGAGAACATTACAGCTTTAGTTGACACATTTACAAAGACTATCAATAATAAATGTTCTTCCCAGGACTTAAGAGAGATTGCCGACATTAGAAAAAAGCTTTTGTCTTCCGATAAGTTCGAGGAAGGATTCAATAGACTGAAAAGTTTCTTTACTGCTCAGGAAAATAAATTTTTATCCAGAATGCCAACCCAATAATAGCATATTTATGACAGAGAAATATCAAGGAGACAATTCTGATTTACTCTCACAAACACCTCAATCATATCTTATACATAGGATACAGGAACATCTCGAACATGACAGGCAAATGGCAGAGGTCCCGATTGTGGCTTCATTTTATGAAATTATGACTTGGTTGGCTATAGGTAAATTTCGAATTAGATCTTGCACGTACAGCGCTATCGCTTTTTATTTAAATAGTCTAATAGATCATCCTCAGCAATTGCAAAAAATAAACGAACTGAAACATCACATTGCAAAACATAATTCCTTGGGAATACGAAAATTGATTTTGTCTGCATATATCAACTTTCTAACTGAAAAATTGAAGATGGAAAAAGATTCTGAAATGAAAGAAAGATTAACAATATTCAAGGAAATGGCCGAAGATGACAGAGATGATTGTAACAATACATCCGCAGACACTACAGTTTCTCTAGGCGGGATACCTCAAGAGTTTTGGCCTCAATGGTTTTCGGAAACGAATAATTGAGATAAAGTGAGTTTACGAAGACCTTCTCCTTTCTCACATATTGGCCTTTTTGAACAACGCTGCGAAAAGGTAAAATAGGCATTGTCGGACGTCGGTAAGGATTCTGGTAGTCCGCCAACTAACTAATTTAATGTAACCTTAACGTTATTTTTCATGCCCTGTAACGACCTCTAAAAGGGGTTGCAACTCTCCTCGATTCTTTCTTTTCTCGTATAGTGAAAATGAACGTTTTTATCATATCAAATCTTAAACAAAAAACATTGATATTTAAATCGCTTTTGGTATATAATAAGTCGTGATTTTATGTTTTATTTAAATTCTAACCAAAAGCGAGCACATGAACCCAAATTCTCATAAAACTATCGGCTACCTTCGGGTGTCCACCGTTGATCAGGATATAGAGAAAAATAAGGTAGATATCTTAAAATTGGTGAACACCAAGGACTTAGGAAAGATTCACTTTGTTGAAGAACGGGTTTCCGGGAAGGTCACTTGGAGAAACCGAAAGATTGCCGATATCATGGAGGAACTTCAAGCCGGAGATAACCTTGTCGTCAGTGAACTTTCCAGGTTGGGGCGGAGTATGCTGGAGTGTATGGAGATCCTTTCCATTGCCTCCCAAAAGGGCATCAACATCTATGCAGTGAAAGGAGACTGGCAGCTCGGGAACAGCATCCAGAGCAAAATCATAGCTATGGCCTTTTCCATGGCGGCAGAAATTGAACGAGACCTCATCTCCCAACGAACAAAAGAAGCGTTGCGAGTCAAAAAAGCCGCAGGGATGATCCTGGGCAGGCCCAAAGGCCCTGGAAAGAGCAAATTAGACCAGTATCACGCTGAAATTGTGGCTCTTCTATCCAATGGATCGACCAAAAAATTCATCGCAAACCGCTACAGCACGACCGAGGCCAATCTTCATAATTGGATAAAGAAACATAACATACAGTGATTCTTCGTGAGCTAACCCCTATTGGAGATGACGGAATTTTCGCGGGTTCCGGCTTACATCCCCCTATTGGACAAATTCCGCCGGTTTGGGCTTAGAACCCCTGTATATCCAGATGCCGGAACTGGAGGAAGAAAAATTCTTGAATGGGGCGGAGCTTAGCGAGACCGTTTCCTGGATGTCGCCTCCCATCCCACCCGATGCAGCATCTCGTGGGTATGTTGGCTTCTTACTCACATCCGTGCAGAAAACCACGTTAAGGTTTTTTTGATTTAATTCTGGTTAGTTATTTGAGCCATTCCTGAACATGAAAGACTCCTTATCTTCCACTAAATGAGGTCATAATCAGGCGTCAATATGAAAACGGTCGTTTTATCGTTTATTATATTCATAAAAATACGGTCGGAATTCTTATCAGTATTTTATAAAGAATATTGCGATAATTATGATTTCTTATTCGGAGAGAAATTTTTTAACCTTATTACAGTCTATTGAGTATATCCGATAGAAGTCGTTAACGCTTGAAATACAAAAAACTTAGAAGCGGATGGTTTATGAATTTTGTCCTAACGGTGTTTTCTGCACGGATGTGAGTAAGACGCCTGTTGCCCGAAATGGATACCGCCACTCAACGTCTGGGCGAATGAGCTTACTATACCTTTTCGCTGCGTTGTTCAAAAATCCCCTTTTTTCTTTTCCCAACCAGCGAGTAGTTCTCCGCAAGCTGCGTCATAAGGTGATTATATTTGGCAACAAAGCAAACAAGTCGAACAGGGCAAGTTCCGGCCTCTACGAATGATCGGGGAAGCTTAGCGTGCTATTTTTTGCTTTTCGTGAGCCAGTGTGAATTTTGACCTTTTCGAGGGGATGGGCAAAAATAGCCTATACCTTTTCGCTGCATTGTTCAAAGAACCCCAGATTCTTCTGTTTTTATTTCTTCTTCTTGATCTTCATCTTCATGTTGATTACTCGGCGACGATGGTGAGGGAAGGGGTGTATCTGAGGTCGTTGATTGCATGTCTTCCAACGGAGAAGGATCATGATCGAGTAGTTCACCGGCTGCTTTGAGAGTCTCCAAGTATTCATCCGGGGAAACATAATTGCCGTTTTTCGTCATGGTTTCCAGGATTTCTTTTACGGAGTCTATAAGTCCGAAAGTTTTGGCGGTTACAAGGAATTCTACGGACTTAATTGGTTTAAGTCCGTTTTGCAGGGCTTTTTTAATCCCGTCTTTGTCATCAAGGAGAATGGTTTTTATGTTCAATTCCA
>JADFXO010000118.1 GCA_015233485.1 Nitrospirota bacterium | reverse complement strand
GATAAGGCACATAAACCCGTGGAACTATCCTGTTAAAGTTCATACTTATGAAGAGTATGAGGAAGATTTCAGGGATAAAATGAAGAAGGCCGGTATACCTGTGGATAAGGAGTAGATATGTCAAATTCAAAGTCAGACGAGTTGTCCGATATAAAGTATACACTTCCAGAGGAAGACTGGATGGATGTTCCGGTGCAGATGAAAAAGGGTATGTATTGCCATGGCGCCAACGAAAACAGTCTTAAAACCGTTGGATTTCCAAACCCGAGGCAGTGGTCATCGTCGGACACAAATTGGAAGCTGCCTGAAAACTGGCAGGATATTGTAATAAAGGGAATGGCTGAAAGGCTTGAAAAATACCGGTCATTTCACATATTTATGGATATATGCGTAAGGTGCGGCGCGTGTGCTGACAAATGCCATTTCTTTCTGGGCACGGGAGACCCCAAAAACATGCCCGTCCTGAGGGCCGAGTTGCTGAGGTCAATCTATCGCAGGGAATTCACAACGGCAGGTAAGCTGCTCGGCAGGTTTGCCGGAGCCAGAGAACTCAACGAAGAGGTGCTAAGGGAATGGTGGTATTATTTCTTTCAGTGCACGGAATGCCGGAGGTGTTCGGTGTTTTGTCCTTACGGCATAGATACCGCCGAGATTACAATGATAGCCCGTGAGCTGCTTAACCTCCTGGGGCTGAACATTGAGTGGATAGCAGGGCCGGTAGCCAATTGCTACATGAAGGGCAACCATCTTGGCCTTGAACCGCACACCATCACAAGCAGTGTAGAGTTTCTGACAGATGAGATAGAGGAGCTGACGGGCATCAAAATAGAGCCGACCTTTAACAGAAAAGGTGCTGAGATACTATTTGTGACCCCATCGGGAGACCTCTTTGCTGACCCTGGAACCTATACGTGTATGGGATATTTGATGCTGTTTCACGAATTAGGCCTCGATTACACATGGAGCACGTACGCCTCTGAGGGCGGTAACTTTGGTTCATTTACATCAAACGAAATGGGCAAGAGGCTCAATTCCAAGATATATGCCGAGGCAAAGAGGTTGGGCGTAAAATGGATACTTGGCGGCGAGTGTGGCCACATGTGGAGGGTGTTAAACCAGTATATGGACACATGGAACGGGCCGGCAGATTTTCTTGAGGTTCCAGTCTCTCCTATAACCGGGACTGTCTTTGAAAATGCAAGCTCCACAAAAATGGTGCATATTTCAGAGTTTGAAGCGGATCTCTTAAAACATGACAAACTTGAAATTGATCCTTCGCGAAACGACCATTACAAAGTAACCTATCACGACTCCTGCAACCCATCAAGAGGTATGGGACTTTTAGAAGAACCCCGCTACGTTATAAATAAGGTATGTAAAAACTTCTTTGAGATGCCAGAACACACAATCAGAGAGAAAACTTTTTGCTGCGGAAGCGGCTCAGGCCTCAACGCCTCTGAGAACATGGAGCTGCGCCTAAGGGGCGGCTTCCCGCGTGCAAACGCCGTCAAGTATGTGAAAAATAAATACGGTGTCGATATGCTTGCCTGTATATGCGCGATTGACAGGGCGGCTCTGACCACCATAATGGACTACTGGGTGCCGGGGGTTAGGGTAATTGGAGTTACGGAACTCTTAGCTAATGCCATGAAGATGAAGGGAGAAAACGATAGACAAACAGATCTAAGGGGCGACCCGCTGTTAGGCGCAGAGGGTGGCGACGCGGAGGAGGGAAGCGAAGATGCCTGACAAGAGTAAGATAATATATTTGTTGGTTATCTTTTGTGCAATTGCCGCCTTTCCGTTTTTGTATAACAGTATGTCAACACCTGTAAATGCAAAGATACAGCTGAATACACCTGTTATAGACGCCATGACGGTTAAGCAGTGCATAGTTCCAAAAGAGGAAATGAGGCGTGATCACATGAAGATTTTAAACAGATGGCGCGATGAGGTGGTCCGTGACAGCCATAGAGAGTTTGGCAGCATTGACGGTGTAATGTATGAAAAAAGCCTTCAAAGGACATGCATGCATTGTCACTCAAATAAAAGCGAGTTCTGTGACAGATGCCACGCTTATGCGTCTGTGGATGTATATTGCTGGGATTGTCATCTTGCGCCGAAGGAGAACAAGCCATGAGTATAGGTAGAAGACAATTTCTAAAAGCGGCAGGGGTAACAGGTCTATTGGGCCTTGTGGGTTCGCCTCTGTTGAAGATTTTCGCTCCCGGTGAACTTGAAGCCTCATCTGAGTTTAGAGAAGGAGCAGCCTTAACTGCCCGAAGGTGGTCATTGGTTGTGGATATGAAAGGCTTTCCAACTGTGGAAAGTTACACCAAATGTATAGAAGCATGTTACAACGCACATAACATACCACATATGGATAACGAAAAACATGAGGTAAAGTGGATATGGCCGGAGACATATGAACATGCCTTTCCTGATAATTACGACGTATATTTGTCAGAGAATATAGAGTCGATGACGTTTCTGATCCTGTGTAACCATTGTGATAACCCGCCGTGTGTCAGGGTATGTCCAACAAAGGCAACTTTTAAACGTGAAGATGGTATAGTTGCTATGGATTACCACCGCTGCATAGGATGCAGGTTTTGCATGGCTGCGTGTCCTTACGGCGCGAGGAGTTTCAACTGGAGGGACCCTCGTCCCTTTATAAAAAACCTCAACCCCCTTTATCCAACCAGAACCAAGGGTGTGGTTGAAAAGTGCAATTTCTGTGCGGAGAGATTGTCCAGAGGTGAGCACCCCGCCTGCGTTGAGGCATCAGAAGGGGCACTTGTATTTGGAGACCTGAAGGATAAGGATTCTAACGTAAGAAATATTCTTCGCACCAAATTCGCTATCACACGCAAACCTGACAGAGGTACGCTCCCTCGTGTCTATTACATAATCGGAGGCAGCTAGAATGATTGAAAAAGCGCTATCAGGAAATAAGTTTTACTGGGCTTGGGTTTGTTTCTTACTGGCAGTGATCGCGGTAGGCGTTGCATCCTACATCAGACAGTTTCATTATGGTTTAGGCATAACTGGTATGAGCCGTGACGTTTCGTGGGGTTTTTATATAGCCCAGTTCACCTTCTTTGTAGGTGTGGCCGCCTCGGCGGTTATGGTTGTGATGCCATACTATTTGCATAATTTCAAGAGATTTGGCAGAATAACGATATTAGGTGAATTTCTGGCAATCCCCGCGGTAGTAATGTGTATGCTTTTCATCTTTGTCGATATGGGACAGCCAACGCGAATTCTAAACGTGATTCTCTACTACACCCCTAACTCTATAATGTTCTGGGACATGGTTGCACTAAGCGGCTATCTGACGATAAATGTATTAGTTGGCTGGACAACGCTAAGCGCTCAGCAGAAGTCAGTTCCACCGCCAAAGTGGGTAAAGCCGTTGATATACTTATCTATACCCTGGGCATTTAGTATACATACCGTTACAGCCTTTCTGTATGCTGGATTACCGGCAAGGCATTTTTGGTTGTCGGCAATTATGGCGGCGCGATTTCTTGCTTCCGCCTTTGCCGGAGGTCCTGCCCTTCTGGTAATATTGTGTATTATAATCAAGAGAATAACGAAATTCGACCCGGGCGAAAAGGCAGTAAAGGGTCTGGTAACGATTGTTACGTACGCCTTGATTGTAAACATATTTTTTGTAGGTTTAGAGCTTTTTACAGCCCTGTATAGTCAGGTTCCTGGCCATATGCAGACATTTAAGTATCTCTATTTTGGACTGGGGGGGCATGGAAAACTAATTCCATTGATGTGGTTTTCAACATTTTTAGCCATATCGGCAGTTGTATTACTGTTGGTGCCGGCTACGCGGACAAATCAGATAACGCTGTTATTTGCCTGCGCCTCCGTCCATATATCACTGTGGTTTGATAAGGGATTTGGTTTTGTTATAGGTGGTTTTGTGCCAAACCCACTTGAAAAGGTTACCGAGTATTGGCCAACGTTAAACGAGTTATTGGTAACAACGGGTATCTGGTCAATAGGTCTGCTGATTTTAACAGCCTTATACAAAATTGCTATATCAGTAAAGGTTGAGCTGGAAGCCTGATTTGACAATCCCCCTTTCTGTTCTGATGTTGTCAGAGAAGGAACATAAAGGGGGGTAGGTTGCTTTCCCTCTGTCGTTTGTATAAATATGCTTTACTAAAATACAGGCTATCCGGTTAAATATCATATGTCTGATTTGATCATCAGAAACATGTCCAGAGATGAGGTTGGCATAGCAATTGCGTGGGCCTCTGCCGAGGGGTGGAACCCTGGTGATTACGATTCGGCCGCGTTTTATGAAGCTGACAATAACGGCTTTTCCCTTGGCATCGTTGACAACGAACCGATTGGTTGTATTTCAGCGGTTAGTTACGGCGAGGGATTTGGCTTTATCGGGTTTTATATAGTACGGCCTGACTTTAGGGGAAGAGGCTATGGGCGCAGGCTTTGGCGCCATGCTATTAACTATATGGGAGAGAGAAATGTTGGACTTGATGGCGTATTGGCTCAGCAGGATAATTACAAAAAATCCGGCTTTACACTTGCCTACAGAAATATCAGGTTTGAGGGTATTTCAGGGAACTTCAAAATACCGTCAAACATTGTATCGTTATTGGCTGTCCCGTTTGAAACTGTTGTTGCTTATGACGATAGATTGTTCCCGGCTTCCCGCCCACACTTCCTCAATCTTTGGATAAATGAACCTGCCCACATTTGTCTTGCCGTCTTGGATAATGAAAGGTTGGCCGGTTTTGGAGTAATCAGACCTTGTCAGAAGGGATTTAAAATAGGACCTCTTTTTGCCGATAATCCCGAATTTGCCGAAAATCTTTTTTGTTCGCTTATATCACATGTGCCGAATCACAAATACGTATACCTTGATACGCCAGAGGTCAATACGGAGGCAGTCGGATTAGCTGAAAAATACGGTATGGCCAGCGTTTTTGAAACAGCCCGCATGTATACGAAAGCGGAACCGAAAATAGAAATTGAAAAACTCTTCGGTGTTACATCTTTTGAACTTGGCTAAGCAATGTCGCCGACCATGATAAAATGAACCAAAAGCGGTCATGAAAAATGTACCATAGAGAGGGGCAATCCATGTTTTTCTTCAATTTTCCTTTATTTTGCCCTTCTCCCCCTGGGTGAGTTTCTCCTTCTTCTCTTTTTTGCCATAACTCCTTTATAATCTTCCGACCGAGTAATACTCAAAGCCGAGGCTTCTCATTTTCACAGGGTCATAGACGTTTCGCAGGTCGAAAAACAGGGGTCTTCTCATAATCGCAAATATTCGTTCAAAATCGAGATTTCTGAACTGGTTCCACTCAGTCATCATGACGGCCACATCCGCGCCCCTGAGGGTGTCGTCAATGGTTGAGCAGTAATTCACGGTTGGAAAAAGTTTCGCGGCATTTTCCGACGCAACAGGGTCAAAGGCATTTATCTTGCCCCCCCTGTCCAGTATCTCGCCAATTAAATACAGAGACGGTGCCTCCCTGATATCGTCCGTGTTCGGCTTAAAGGACAGTCCTAAAAAGGCGGCGGTTTTTCCATTTATATCTCCTACCGCCCGGAGTATTTTTTCAAGCATGAGTTCTCTCTGGGCGTCGTTCGTCTTTACAGTCCCGCTCACTACGTTTAGCGTGACGCCTTCACGCTCGGCAAGGGAAAGAAGGGCGTGCGTATCTTTAGGGAAACATGAGCCTCCAAAACCCGGGCCGGGGTGGAGGAATTTCTTTCCAATCCTGCCGTCAAGTCCCATTGCGCGCGCCACATCGTGTACGTCGGCGCCGACACGCTCACAGAGATTTGCTATTTCGTTGATGAATGAAATCTTCGTGGCCAAAAACGCGTTGGACGCATATTTGATAAGCTCGGATGTCTCAACATTCGTTATAATAAACGGTGTCTCTAACAGATAGAGCGGCCTGTACAGCTCCTTCATTATCGAAAGCGCCCTGTTGCCCTCCAACCCGACAACAACCCTGTTGGGCCGCATAAAGTCATCGACGGCAGCGCCTTCTCTTAAGAACTCCGGATTAGATACCACATCGAAATCTATTCCCCCTTTGACTTCCCTTGAAATGAGTTCCTTCAGCCACTTGCCTGTCCCCACAGGAACAGTGCTCTTGGTCACAATCACCTTGTAGGAGTCAATATATTTGGCAACCTCTACGGCTACGGCCTCGACATAGCACATGTCGGCGCTTCCGTCTTCTTTGGGCGGTGTCCCTACGGCTATGAATATTACGAGTGATTTCCTCACCGCGGCTGCAAGTTCTGAAGTGAAAACTAATCGTCCCTCGCGCATACCAGTTGCCACGAGGTTCTTAAGGCCGGGTTCGTAGAAGGGTATTTCCCCACCTTTCAGGGCATCTATCTTCTGCGCGTCTTTATCTACACACGTTACCTTAACGCCGAACTCAGCGAAACACGCGCCGGTTACCAGCCCTACATAGCCCGTTCCTATTATACATATGTCCATCTAACATCCTCCCGATCAGTAGGTAGTTGGTTTTGCTTCTATCATACCTTTGAAATTATAACACTTAAATATAGAGTATTCCCTTAAAATTTGTCCATTTTCATTTACTGTCAGAGGTGTTTTTTCGCACCTGTCAAACGCGAATGCCACAAAGGGATGGGCCGGCTGGTTGCCGTCGGTTGCGAATATCGCGTCTATGCGGCGCAGCGGGGCGGCCTTCCTAAGTTTTATGGCCGCTTCGTTTATCCCTGGCCACATGTCATATTCGTTTTCCCTGCGGCCAAGATTTATACAGTAAACCCACGGGTTTCCCTTAATGTAAAAGGCCATCTCCGCCGTAACCTGGTATTTGTCGGAAACGAGCAAGACCTCTGTGCCGTAGGGGTATGTCTTGCCCTCCTGTTGCAATTCGCCGTAGATGCCGGTTATCGCAGTCCCAAATTCCCGCCAGCCTCTGAGCCTTGATGTGGGGTCATTGTCCGGGTTTAAGTGTAATACTACAGAGAAATGCCCTATTATCGTTACAACTAAGGCGGCGGCCGTCCCAATGACTATCGTCCTTTTGGCGTGAATGGACATGGCCTTAAATGTGTTTTTTCTGAAAAACACCCACGCGGCGGCGGCAATCCCCGTAATATAGCCCGTCATCGGCCAATTTGCCTGGACTTTTCCCTGAATGCTCTTCACGGTAAAAAATAACAGCACGGGGATGGAAAACCAAAACAGGAAGTCACCCCTTCGAGTACCCCTGAGCCTGAATATGGCAACTACAATCAGTACTAAAACTACAGGGGTAACGATACCTAACTGCGAACCTATGAATTCAAGCAGACTCATCGGCAATATCTGTAACCCGTCGGCCACATGGGCGTGCCCGGCTGTGTGTCTAAGCGTAACCCAGCCGTGTGCCGCATTCCAGATTAGAACCGGACTGAGGGTCAATATGCCTGCAACAAAGGAGACATACGGTTTAGGAGTCTTTAAGAGCCGGCGGTTTTCGGTAAAAAGAAGAAACAAAAAGGCGCATATATAAAAAAACGCCATAATATATTTTGCCATAAACCCAACGCCGGTCAAAACCCCAAGCAGTATCCACAAACCATATCCGGCCTCTTTGTCCGGGTTGCCGGTGATTTTCCAAAAGGTATAAAGCGACACTATCCAGAGAAATACAAACGGGGAATCAATCGTAAAGATAACCCCATATGCGGCGTAAAGCGGTATTATCTGAAGCAGAAGCGCGGCGGTCAGTCCCGTAATTTGCCCCTCTTTAGTAACGGGAGTATCACCAGTATTGGGGGTATCGCCAAAGATGCAAACACATAGTTTATAGAGATATACGCTTGACATGGCAGAGAAAACCACCGCCAAAATACGCACGCCAAATACATTCACCCCAAACACATGTGTAGAAAGCAGTATGAGATATACAATAAGCGGGCCTTTTGTGTAATAACTCAACTCCGGTCTTCTCGTGCAGTCCCAGTAAAGCGCCTCGTCGGGGCTTAAATCCAATTGGCCACAGAGGATATACAATACCCGCAGCAGGCTTATAAGCGACAGCGCGCCCATCAGCATAGTGCCGTAAGAAATCCGCGTGGATTTTGCCGTGCGGGAGTTAGTCATAATTGCCTATGCCGTTAGCTCCGTTAATCAAAAACTGGATTCCTGCTTTCGCAGGAATGACACATTTATGTGTTCACCTGCCCTGTCCTGTCTGTCATATGCCCTGTCCTGTCTGTCATTCCTGCGAAAGCAGGAATCCAGAGAACCCTCTACCGGAGTTAACCGCATAGGCAATTCATTTAATCTACATAACCGCATGTTAAGCAGGTGGGGACAGTGAGATGCTATGCCTTTGCGTTCCAAACAGCTCTTAGAGCAGAAGCGCTGCTACAATAACTCCGATCTGAGTTATAAATGAAGCGGCCACCCATTTAATTGTCTCGGATTTATACTTTTTGGTTTCAGCCCTTATGGCTTCTCTAATGATATCAGATATCTCTTTGGTGGCCTTGGCGCTGAGGTCTGCCCCTTTCAGGCGTTCAAACATCTTTAGAACGTCTATCGTCGCTACCATAACCGTATTATAGCAGAATACGGGGGAAATAAATCAAACATATGGAGCTAAACGAACAGAGTAGTGTAATGGGGTCAGGTCTTGCAATGACACAGTTACAATTATAACATTGCCTTTTCATCTCGTCGCGCTGCCCTTACCAAAAGATTGAAATATGTATCTTACTTGAGATACAATAGAGTATGTCAAAAAGCGCCATGATAAGAGCAAGAACAGAACAGGGGTTAAAAACCGAAGTGGAAACCATATTTCATGAGTTAGGCATATCTGCTACAGAGGCTATCAACTTGTTTTACAAGCAAGTTAAGCTGCATAACGGCTTGCCATTTAGAGTAAAAATCCCCAACAAAGTCACCTTGCAAACCTTTAAAAATACCGATGCGGGGAAAGACCTTGTCAAATGCAAGGATGCTGACGACTTCTTTAACAAATTAGGCATATAGCTGCTCATCCCGACTTATACAAAGCGATTCAAAAGGGACCTTGACCTGATATTAAAAAGAGGTAAAGACAAAGAAAAAATTAAGGCAGTTTCAAAAAGGCTTATTGAGGAAACAGGGTTAGAAGATAAACACAGAGTTCATAGACTCTCAGGGGAATACATAGGAAGGATGGAATGTCATATTGAACCAGACTGGTTACTGGTATATAGAGTTAATGGTGATGAGATAATTTTTGAGCGAACCGGTAGCCATTCAGACTTATTTACATAAAAATTAGACCAATGAATCCTATTTGTCTAGGTTTGTATTCCCTAAATCCGATATAGAAAAGTGAAAAGAGGAGAAACCCATCATAATTTGAGAGTTTAGGATGATGTGCCATAACACCTGAAAGGTAAAATAAAAGGAGCATCCTTCGACAGGCTCAGGATGATTCAATAAGCTAATACTAAAATGAAGTCATAGAAGTAAGAATATCTCTTCAACAATTGAATCATCCTGAGCTTGTCGAAGGATTCCCGATTTCTGGGGAAAAGGTGTACATTCCTATACCGGGACTTGGGTGTATTCAGCAATTCTCAATGAATAAGAAAGAAGGCATAGAATAAGGGGTTCTAAAGGAAAGGGAAAATATATTTCGCAAAGAGTGCGGCAAGTAGTGTCATAATATTGACACATTTGATAAAACATTCTGCTAAAACATAGCTGAAATACCCACAATCCTCCGATGGGTGTCAAAATAATGGCACTAGATTTTTAGCATATCATTATGATATGTTTACTTGTGAAGATAAAAAGACATCTGTCGTTTGGTGCATTAAGGCAAGCGTTTTCCATTGTGTTGGAGCAGGTATCTGAGCATAGGGAAAAGGGCAAGGTAGAATATAGCGTTCACAATGTTCTGATGTCAGGTTTTGCCATGATGTTTTTTCAGGATTCGTCAATGCTTGAGTTTCAAAGGAAAATGGAGACATGGTATCGCCAGAATAATCTAAGGACAATGTTTAAAGTAGATTCCATACCTAAGGACAATCAAATGAGAAATGTGTTGGACGAGGTTGACCCTAAGGAGCTAGAACCAATATTTGATGAGTATTTCTATAGATTACAGAGGGGTAAGTATCTTGATTTGTATCGTTTTATGGATAATGCTTATCTGGTTTCTATGGATGGGTCTGAGTATTTTGGTTCAGA
>JADFXO010000117.1 GCA_015233485.1 Nitrospirota bacterium | reverse complement strand
GAGTCCCAAGCCGCTCCGATGTTGTTTAGGCGTATGGCAACCGTGGGGTGGTTTTCACCAAAAGTATCAGTATCAATCTTAAGGGCACGCTCGTAATATCCAATAGCCTTCTGATACTCTCCCAGGTTGCGCAAAGCCGCTCCGATGTTGTTTAGGTCTGCGGCAACATCGGGGTGGTTTTCACCATGTCGTTTTTTATCCGCTTCAAGCGCCTTTTCAAAATAAGATAGCGCCTTTTTGTATTCTCCTATTTGTGAGTATATTGATCCGGCAGCATTTTGGTAGTTGGTATTGTCCGGGTCATATTTAACCGCTTCTTCATATAATAATAGCGCTTCATTGTATTTAAGCTTCAGTTCTTTAATCATTCCCAGCTCGTATGCACCTTCGGCAGCGGCTTTTTGTGAGTTCCTCGCGGCTTCTATCGCTTTGCTTTTATATTGTTGAAGCAGTTGTTCTGCGCCATCGATGTCGCCATTTTTTAATCGTTTAAGTGCTTCAACTTTGAGCTTGCTTGAGCCTGAACCGGCAGCCAGCCGCTGTTCCAGCTCCGTATAGCTCTCTATCCACTGCTTGATATTGGCTTGCAGATTTTCTATTTTTACGTTTTTTTCGCCAAGCTCGATTGCAAGCGCCTCCAGAGCTTTTGGAGAAACACCGCTACCCTTGCCCTGGTTGGTGATGGTTTGATTGATGATGTATCGAATATTCGTATCTCTTCCTGATATTGAATTTGGGCTGTATGGGCCGGAACTCTTTTGTTTAACGTTTTTATCTGCTGAAAAGGAAACACTATAGAAAATTTGACATAATAGGACAATAAAGACACAGATGATTATTTTTTTCATACATTTCACCTCCCTGGTTTGTTAATATATGGTGTCTCTGCCTGAAATAGAATTTGGGCTGCCATGACCACTGGTTTTCTGCGATACGTTTCCACCTATATTTACCCCGCCGCCACTTTCGCCGCGGTCATTTTTTTTCTTCGTTAACTCTAACTTTAGCCCTGCTATCTGTGATTCATATGTATTCTTCTGATTTGCCATCTCAGCTTCATGCTTTTTATTTATCTAGTTAATTTGCTCACTGTTAAACGTGAACATTACATATGCAAACACGGAGCATATTGAAACACATACGGTAATAAGTATGATAAATGGATGATCTTTTAGACCTTTCATAATAAAACTGCCGCCTCCAGTTTAATACGTTTGCTAACTAACTGATTAATATATATAATATATAAATATGTAAACTATAAATGCTATTATAGCTTTTTAACAAACACTTTTACAACACTGGACAAAAAAGATTCACCCGTCTACTTTTGGATACATTAGACATTTGCCTTCAAGTTACTATTAGTCCCCGCTCACTGGCATTTCGTAAAGCCGCAGTCGTGGCAGACAGAGCAGCCGCCTTCGTGTTCCACCGCGCCGCCGCACTCAGGGCACGCCCCCACCATCATGTCGGCTTGGTCACCTTTCTGATGGGCGTGGTTGACTTCGCCGTGGCAGTAACATTCGACGGCCTTCGCTATGGCGTCGGCACATGAGGAAATCTTGCCGCCGTTGGCCCATATCGGCTGATGACAGGAAATGCCTTTGAGCTGGGAGATAATCGCGTCGGGGCTTATATTGCACCTTAGGGCAAGCGAGACAAGCCTTCCAATAGCCTCCGATTGGCTTGCGGCGCAGCCCCCGGCCTTTCCTATGTGGTTAAACACCTCAAACGGCATTCCATTTTCGTCTTCGTTTATGGTGACATAGAGGTTGCCACAGCCGGTAAGCGTCGATTCGGTAGTGCCTTTAATGACCTTAGGGCGTTTCTTGGGTACAATCTTTAAATTCGCCGCTGCCTGAGCCGAGATAGGTGCTTCGGTGCGGACCGCCGCAGAGCCGTTTCCGGATTGGGCAACCGCAAGCACCTGCCCGTCTCTTGAGCCGTCCCTGTAAACAGTAACGCCCTTGCAATCGAGCTGGCAGGCCAGCAGATAGACCTTCTTTACGTCCTCTATGGTGGCGCCGTTATGAAAATTCACCGTCTTTGAGACGGCGTTATCGACATATTTCTGAAACGCGGCCTGCATTCGTATGTGAGACTCAGGGGATATCTCATGCGCCGTCTTAAACAGCTCCGCTACATCTTTGGGAACTGCCCTGACGTCGGACAAACAATGGCTATGGGCTATCTCTTCCATAAGCTCCGGGGAATAAAACCCCCGCTCCTTGGCAATCCTTTCAAAGTGGGGATTGACCTCGACAAGTTTAGTCCCTTCCATGACCGTTCTTATATAAGAAACGGCAAATAGAGGCTCTATGCCCGACGAACACCCCGCAATAATGGACAGCGTCCCCGTGGGGGCAATGGTGGTAATAGTCGCGTTCCTAAGTTTTACGACACCGTCATATACGCTGCCCGCGTAGTTTGGAAATGTGCCGCGCTCAAGGGCGAGCGCCTCTGAGGCTGAGCGTCCCTCGTCCCGAATATGCCTCATCAGCCGTTGGGCCACATCAAGGGACTCTTCGCTGCCGTATGGAATTCCAAGTTGAATCAGCATGTCCGCCCAGCCCATGACGCCGAGGCCTATTTTCCTGTTGGCCTTCGTCATCTCTTCGATTTTAATGAGGGGATACTTGTTTAAGTCTATTACGTTGTCAAGGAAGTGTACGGCCTTGTGTGTCGTAGTTTTTAATTTATCCCAATCGACGCTTACTCCGCCGTCACGCTTAACCACCATGTTAGAGAGATTTATTGAGCCAAGATTACACGACTCAAAGGGCAGAAGCGGCTGTTCGCCGCACGGGTTAGTGGCGTCAATCCTGCCGATAAGAGGGGTTGGATTTAACTCATTTATCTTGTCTATAAAGATAATGCCCGGCTCACCGTTTTCCCACGCGTGTTTTACGATTAAATCAAACACATATGCGGCGTCAAGCTTGCCAGTGACGGCGCCCCCGCGCGGATTTATCAGCTCGTATTCTGAATTTGAGGCAACCGCCTCTATAAATTTGCGTGTCAGCGCTACTGATATGTTGAAATTATTGAGCCTTATGCTGTTGGACTTGCACGTGATAAAGTCTATGACGTCGGGGTGTTCGACACTGAGAATGGCCATATTAGCGCCCCTTCGCGTGCCGCCTTGTTTAACGGCCTCAGTAGCGGTGTCAAAGACGGCCATGAAAGACACCGGGCCGCTTGATATGCCCTTCGTAGAGCCGACCACATCGCCCTTAGGGCGCAAGGAGGAGAAACTAAAACCTGTACCCCCGCCGGATTTGTGAATCATAGCGGCATTTTTCACCGCCTCGAATATACTCTCCATCGAGTCTTCCACGGGAAGCACAAAGCACGCGCTGAGCTGCCCAAGCCTGCGCCCTGCGTTCATAAGCGTCGGACTGTTTGGCAGGAAGTCCAGAGCGGCCATCATGTCATAGAACTCCCTCTCCAGCGCGTCAAGGTCAGTGAAACTCTTCCCATAGTTCAGGTCTGCCGCGGCAATAGCCTTCGCCACCCTTCTGAGCAGATCGTCCGGCGTCTCTCTGGCAACGCCATGCTCGTTTTTCTTAAGATACCGTTTTTGCAGAACTTTAAAGCCGTTCGATGTTAAATTTATATCACTATATGTGTTCATGTCGTCGTGGTGCCCCCCAATTTTTTGCTTGTCAAAGCCGTCGTTAACATGACGGCTGCTTAATTTTACTACATTTAGGTTATTTTTTGGAAAAAATAATATTTTATGGCTGAACAGGCAGAGGCGGCTCAGTTCATTGAAAATTCAAGCGCTTATCTGTTACTATTTTGAATGGGTAAAGAGGAAAGAAATGCCGGCATCCTGCCGCGTGTCCTTGCGAAGGCAATCGACTTCGTGCTGGCGATGTTGTTGATTGATTTGCTCCCCAGGGTAGGGTTTTACGCGGCCGTGATATTTATATTGATTGGAGACAGTTTGTACAACAGGGCAAGCATAGGGAAGAAGCTGATGGGTATGGAGGTCAAGTCCCTGCGTGAGGAGACGGTATCTCCAGCACGGTGCTCAATTTTACGAAACAGCACGATGGCCTTTGCCCTTGTGCTATGGAAATTGCCGCTTTTTATTGGCTGGATTTTTTTTATTGCAATTGCGGGCATAGAATTCATTATAATGATTGGCAACGCCAATAGGATGAGAATAGGAGACGAACTGGCAAAAACAAAGGTAGTTGAGATACTCTTCAAGGAGGAAAAATGATTTTTAGCAGGCTATTAGGGTTGTTCTCTAATGATTTGGCCATAGATTTAGGAACTGCCAATACTTTGGTATATGCAAAGGGCAAGGGCATAGTGTGCAACGAGCCATCTGTGGTAGTTATGAGAATGGATACGAAGAAAGTCGTAGCCGTGGGGGCGGAGGCCAAAAGGATGCTTGGCAAAACCCCTGCCAATATAATGACCATAAGGCCGATGAAAGACGGTGTAATCGCAGACTTCAACGCGGCCGGAGAGATGTTGAAGTATTTTATCAAAAAGGCACATAACAGGAAGAGTTTCGTATCTCCGAGGGTCATAATAGGCGTACCGTCGGCGATAACCCTCGTTGAACAGAGGGCAGTGAAGGAGGCGGCCGAGGCCTCGGGGGCGCGCGAGGTATATCTGATAGAAGAGACCATGGCGGCGGCCGTAGGGGTAGGCCTGCCGATAGACGAGCCATATGGAAATATGATAGTTGACATCGGTGGCGGCACTACGGACGTAGCCGTCATATCGATGGACGGCATCGTTTACAGCAAGGCGGTAAAAGTGGGCGGCGACACAATGGATGAGAAAATTATAGCCTATGTAAAGGAAAAATATAGTTTTTTAATAGGAGACAGGACGTCTGAGCAGATAAAAATAGAGATAGGCTCCGCCTTTAAAATCGACGAAGCCCGCACATATGACGCAAACGGCAGGGACCTCATCTCCGGTATCCCAAAGTCCGTAACAATAAATGAAGACGAGATAAGAGAGACTCTGGCAGAGCCGATTGCTATAATAGTAAGCACTATAAAGACTGCCCTGGAGAACACACCGCCTGAGCTGGCCTCGGACATAGTGGACAACGGGATAGTTTTGGCCGGAGGCGGGGCGTTGTTGAGGGGCATAGACGCCTTAATCAGACAGGAGACAAGGCTGCCCGTCGTTGTGACAGATAATCCGCTGACGGCAGTGGTAATGGGTGTTGGCAAGATGCTTGAGGACCTTGCCCTACTAAAGAGGATTGCCGTTGGTTGATGACTAAAAAGAGCCAGGTGCTGTTCTTACTCTACTTGTTTCTTTCCATTTCGCTCATGACAGTGCAGAGTATTAAAGGGCCTGTCCAGCCGCTTTTCTTTATTCGTTATCCGTTAAATTATATAAACGAGGCCGTAACCTCTCTTGTTTATTATATAGAAAAACCTTTTATCGTGGCAATGAGCCTTGAAAGGCAGAATGAACAACTCAAAAAAGAGGTTGAGACATTACTCTTAAAAAAACAGGAGTACGAAGAGAAATCAATAGAAAACGAGCGACTGAGGGAGCTGCTGAATTTGAAACAAGAGCTGCCCGAATATGTGGCTACCGCTAAGGTGGTCTCCAAAAACCCTGACATTTGGGCGCAGACGATGGAAATAAACAAGGGGTATAAAGACGGCATAAAAAAGGACATGGCCGTACGAACGGTTTTGGGGTTGATTGGGAAGATAAAAAAGGCGGACGCGCATTACTCCACTGTGCTTCTGTTGACAGACGTAAGCTCATCTGTTGCGGTTAAATCCCATGATAACAGAACAGAGGCAATCCTAACGGGTGTGGGAGAGGACTACTGCACACTAAGACACGGCCTGGATATGGAAGAGGTGGCAGCCGGAGATACAATGATAACATCGGGGCTTGATTCGCTGTATCCGCCCGGTATTCCGGTCGGGAAGGTTCTCTCAGCCGAGAAAAACCCTTCAATGCTTGAGCAGGATATAAAAGTAGGTCTCTTTGCCAGTCCACTCAAAATCGATGAGGTCATGGTCATCACCCGCCGACGGGACATGTAAATGAAGTGGGCCAAAGAGAATCTTCTATGGATTTTGATAGCGATAGTGGCTATTGTGATTGACGAAACCAATTATACAGGGTACAGAGTAAACATTGTGGTGGTGCTGGTATATTATATAGGAATAAGGTGGGATACAAGGAAGGCAATCCTTTGGGCGTTTCTGATCGGGTTATTGCTGGACAGCATTGCCTTAAAGATTTTGGGGCCAAATATACTTTCCAAAGGTGCGATCATTTTTATGGCATATTTTCTTCAGACGGGGATATTCAACCTCGCGCCGCTGTTAAATGCGATTCTATGTTTCTCATTTACCGCGATAGATAATTTTATTGTCTATTTTTCACTCACCCTGTTCGATACAAGGCCGGCTGAAATACTACATGCCGCAAATATTACATTATATCAGTCGATCGTAAATGCCGTAATAGGGTATTTTATTATAAGAGAAAGAGATGAATAAGGAATATTTCGAAAGGTACTTAAGCCTGACGCTATTCGTTGTGATATTAGTATTTTTTATATTGGCGATGAGAATTTACCAGCTTCAAATATTAAAAGGCAGTGACTACAGAGATGCGGCGAACTCAAACAAGATAAGGGTAATAACGCTTCCTGCCGCGCGTGGAATAATCTATGACAGAAACAATGTTCCTCTTGTGAGAAATCAAGCCTACTATTATGCCTCGCTGATGCCGGAGACAAAAAATATAGACACGGCGGGGCTGGCTGCGCTGCTTAAAGTTGATGAGAGAAAACTCATCGCCAAGCTAAAAAAAGGAGTGAGCCATAGATTTAAGGCTATAGTGCTGAAGGATGGTTTGACGTTTAAAGATGTAGCTGTGATTGAGGCAAGGAGGTCTGACTTCCCCGGGCTTATGGTCGAACCGAACCTCACACGGCGCTACATGTTTAACAGCATCGGCTCGCACGTAATCGGATATCTTGGGAGGATGACGGCCAAACAGATGCAGAGTCCGGATTACGACAACATAACCCCTGAGACATTTGTCGGGCAATGGGCAGCGGAGGAGTTTTACGACAAGGTATTGCGCGGCGCGGCCGGGGAGAAAATAATTGAGGTTGACGCACTCGGCAGGCAGTTAAAGTTAATCGGACAGACAAAGCCCCAAATGGGAAACGATGTAACCTTGAGCATAGATATAGGTTTGCAGGAAGCAGCAGAGAAGGCGTTTAATGGAAAAACCGGCGCCCTTGTTGCCGTTAATGTTAGAAATGGTGAGGTGCTGGCGCTGGTCAGCCTGCCAACGTTCGACCCTAACGACTTTGTCATGGGAATAGAGACAGATAAGTGGAATGCCATGAATAAAGACAAGAGACATCCGCTTCTTAACAGGGCATTACAGAGTTCATATCCTCCGGGTTCGGTGTTCAAACCGGTAGTTGCGATAGCCGCCCTTGAGGAAGGCATAATCGATGAGTATTCAAGCACTCAGTGCAATGGGGTGTTGGAATATGGAAAACACTCTTTTGGCTGCTGGAAAAGTCACGGCAGCGTGAGTTTTCACAGGGCGATAGTGGAGTCGTGTGATGTGTTTTTTTACGAAATCGGCAGAAAATTAGGGATTGAAAGGATAGAAAAATACGCAAGGCTCTTCGGACTAGGTAAGAGTACCGGCATAGGGCTAAGGCGTGGAGTTGATGAGAAAGACGGTGTAATGCCTTCGACAAGGCGGAAACGCAGGCCATCGAAGAAACAGTGGTTTTTAGGTGAAACACTCAACGCGGCCATCGGGCAGGGTTTCGTGTCCGTAACGCCGGCACAAGTGGCGCAAATGACGGCAATGATAGCAAACGAGGGAATAATTATGCCGATTACGCTGCTGAAAGATGGAAATATAGACAACCCGCGGAAAAAGCTTGATATACGTCCTGAAACATTCGATGCCGTGAAGAGTGCCTTACATGGGGTTGTAAACGAAGCCGGAGGCACGGGAAAAGAGGCCAGAAGCAATATAGTCCAAATATCGGGGAAAACCGGGACGGCACAGGTGATCGCGGGCAGGCTTAAGAGCGAAGAGCAAAAACAACGGTACAGGGACCACGCGTGGTTTATAGCATACGCGCCTTCGGCGAAACCGGAAATAGCCGTAGCCGTAATCGTCGAGCACGGCGGACACGGGGGGAGCGTTGCCGCGCCAATCGCGAAGGAAGTGATTGAGGCATATTTACAAGGTAAGGCCGGCAATTAACATGTGGTTTCTGCAGATAAACAGAAAGTATCTGAAACAGTTCGATTGGTATATGTTGTCGCTGCTTCTTGCTATAAGTATAATCGGGGTGATGACGATATACAGCGCGACGAGGCCGGTAATAACCACTGTGCAGCCAAATTATTACATAAAGCAAATGGTGTGGATGTTACTAGGATTGGCGGCGTTATTAGCGGCTGCGATATATGATTACAGTTGGTTAAGGAACTCCGCGTATTTACTGTATTCAATGGGGCTTGTGATGCTTGTCTTAGTGTTATTTGCCGGCAGGCGTGGAATGGGGGCGCAGAGATGGCTTGAGCTTGGGCCAGTTTCTTTTCAACCGTCGGAGCTGTTCAGGATTTTGTTAATTATAGGCATATCGAAATACTTAAGCACGATAAAGGGTGCTCTGACAAAATGGCCTTTTTTTATATCGTTGATGTTATTTGGCCTGCTGCCCTTTGTACTCATCCTGAAGCAGCCTCATTTAGGAACGGGTTTGGTTTTGTTATCGACATTTTTTTTCCTTGTCATTGCAAAGAAAATAGAAAAGAAGATACTTGTAACACTGATAGTAGTCACCCTTGTGGTACCGACGGTAGCGGGAAAACTCGTTTGGCGCCATTTGAAGGATTATCAAAAGAACAGAATTGTGGCCTTCATCGAACCCGAAGCCGACCCCAAAGGAATAGGCTACCAGATAGAGCAGTCAAAAATAGCAATAGGTTCGGGGCAAGTCTTAGGACGGGGATACCTGAAAGGCACTCAGGGGCCGCTAAGGTTTTTACCTGAAAAACACACTGATTTCATATACTGCGTCTTTGCCGAGGAATGGGGTTTTGTGGGGAGCGCGGCAATTGTGGCGTTATACCTGTTGTTGTTTCTTCGTGGCATATCGACGGCGTTGAAGTCAAAAGACGAGTTTGGGAGATATCTGGCGCTGGGGTTAACATTTATGTTGTTCCTGTATTTTTTTATAAATATGGGGATGGTCTTAGGGATGATGCCAGTAGTAGGGGTGCCGATACCGTTTATGAGTTATGGGGGGACGACGCTGGTAACTAATTACATCGCCATTGGGATATTGATAAATATTAGAATGAGGAGATTAGCCCTCTGTTATTAGTCCATAGGGATTTGTTATAATAAGCTGGTCAAGGTCATTGGCGGTGTAGCTCAGGTGGTCAGAGCATGCGGCTCATATCCGCAGTGTCCGGGGTTCAAATCCCTGCACCGCCATACCATCAATTCCCTCCGTCGAAATCTTCCTGATTCGTTCGCGATCGGCCGCGTCCTTCGGCACGAGGTTTAATCGCTTCTCCGGTTTGTACAAACAGACACCAATGTGTTCAAAGAATTCGTACAATGAAATGTCAAGGCCGTTACATAGATCGTAAAGAATATCAACTCGTGGAATACACTCACCGTCCTCAATCTTTTTAATATGTGATGGCACCAATCCAGCACGTTCAGATAATTCTCTCAACGAGTAACCCCTCTCAATCCGCTTAGCCTTCAGAAACGCATGCCCTAATAGTCCCATCCTAACCTCCGTGGTTCGTTATTACTATCCTTGTTTGATGATAAATTATTTTATTCTAAAAAGTAAACACCCTTGACAAAAGAAATCCATTCTTGTACTATTTTTAGAATGGAAGATGATTCAGACATCCCGAAGGGAAGCAAACCTGTACCGTATGACATTGATTATCTGAAGGGCTTTTCCCGTTTGCCTCATAAGTTACTTCGGCAAGGTCTGATGCGTGTCAACTTCACGGCATGGGAAAGCCGTGTCTTCTGGTCTATATGGTCATTCAGCTGGGCATGGGATAGGCCGTCTTGCTATCTAACATATAGACAACTGGCCTCAGTCACCGCTATACCGCTAAGACATGTACATGCTACGGTTCAATTACTTGTCGATAAAAATATTATGCGGGTTAAAAGGGCAAAACCAAAATCAAAATTTGCAGTCAATCCGAATGTTGATACATGGGACGTCGAATTCAAAAAAAACGAAAT
>JADFXO010000116.1 GCA_015233485.1 Nitrospirota bacterium | reverse complement strand
TTATAGCGTACTGAATGATAAAATCAATCGTACAGAATTAATAAAACGCCGATTTCCTAAGAAAAAGCGTTACGCCACTTTCCCCGCAATTAAGATAGGCCGATTAGGTGTACACAAAAATTATCAATGGAAAGGCTATGGGACCCTGTTATTTGATTACATAAAGAAATCTTTTATCTATAACAATTAGGACTGGTTGTAGATTTATAACGGCTGCTGTTTATAATAAACCAGCGGTATTGAAATTCCACGGGAAGAATGGATTCACTTTTATATCAGAACACGACAGAGACGAGGAAACAACGTTGCTGTATTATGATTTAATGAACTTCGCCAAACATGATTAATCAAGACACGAAAAAATTAAGAAGGGCTGGCTACACGGGAAACGCCAGCCCCTTACGCAGTGAGACGTTCCAATACCACTAACCTCCGATCGTCGCCCCCTACTTCTACACCTACAGAGACGATAGCTATATCTTATCAGATATATAAAAAAATGTCAAGGATTATTTTGATAGACGGCGTATGGCCGGAAAATATATAACCAGCCATTCTTACTAAGTTGCAGCAAGTATGTAGTTTATATCAAAATTAGGCAGAAGAATTCTTTTTGTATAGTTTTAAGTTTTATATTTCTGTATGGTAGATTAGATTCTGGTATTTGAATTTCAATGTAGTGTTATGATAGCCTGTAAACCCGCATTTTTGTTGAAGACGGGCAAGGCCAACATTAGACAAAACGATGACACTTACTTCTATGCCCGCATTTTAGTATTTGCTCCGCGATGCGGCAATGGCTGCGCTTGCCCCACAGAGACACTTTATGATATTCTCTCGTATATGGAAGCAAAAATAAGGGCACATTTAACAATAGAGGGCCGTGTTCAGGGGGTTTGTTTCAGGGCATTTGTGAGAGACATAGCCCGGCGGTCAGACGTCAGGGGGTGGGTCAAAAACCTCCCCAGCGGGGATGTGGAGGCAGTCCTTGAAGGTGATAGAAAAGATGTAGGCGTTGTGATGGCCAACTGTTACAAGGGCCCGCCCGGTAGCCTTGTCACCAATATCTCAGTTAAATGGGAGGATTACACTGGCAGCGCCGCCCCTTTTTCTATCACATATTGACACACGCGCACGCCCTTCATTACAATACATACGCACACAAGGCTTTATCTAATGAAAAATAAGGGACAAGCGCTCTGTAAGATATGCGGCGGCGAAGCGGATGATTTGATAATCGAATCAATATCCTGTGAATCTGATACCTATGACGTGTTCTACTGCCGCGGCTGCGGCGTTGGCGTGACCATCCCTGTCCCCACGCACGAAGACTTGAAAAAACTCTACGCTATTGGTGGATACAGGGAGAAAACAGGGAAACGGTTTATACCCTTTGTGGAGAACTTTATTTTGTATTTCAGGCATTTGCGAAAAGATAGGATAAAAAAATATGTCAAAACCGGCAAAATCCTGGACATAGGCTGCGGCAGGGGGCTTTTTCTCAACGTAATGAAAGATGATGGCTGGGAAGTTGCAGGCGTGGAATTCGACGAGGCTACGGCGTCTAACGCCGCGTCTTACTATGGGATAGAGGTCATATCCGGGGAGCCGCAGACTTGGAAATTCGAGCCGGCGTCCTTTGATGTGATTACCTTAAATCATGTCCTTGAGCACATTGCAAATCCCAAGGAATTGATTCAGGCCTGCCACAGGCTTCTAAAGGACGGTGGGCTGCTGGTCGTCGCGGTTCCTAATTTAGACGGGATTCAGGCCAGGGCCGGAAGAAAAGACTGGTTTCATCTGGATGTCCCTTATCATCTGCATCATTTTACCGGCAAGGGGATATCTTCTTTACTGAGTGCAGCATCTTTTAATATTGTCAGGAAGAGACACTTTGACCTTGAGTATTCCCCTTTTGGCTGGCTGCAGACCTTGCTGAATATTACCGGCGTGGAGAAAAACATGCTTTATACGTTTTTGAAAGCGCCCAGAAAGGGGATAGACGCCATTATTGCGGCGCGGAAAAAAGACCTCTTGTTGACCGTGCTTCTCGTACCGTTGTATACTTCCTTGTCGATGGTTTTATCGCTGTTTGAGTCATATTTTGCCGGGCGGGGCGGCATTGTGGAGGTTTTCGCATTAAAGGCCAGGCCAGATGATACTAAATAAGAAAATAGCCGTGGTAATGCCGGCATATAACGCGGGGAAGACCCTTGAGATGACTTATGGCGAGGTGCCGCACGAATATGTCGACGAGGTCATTGTTGTGGATGACGCCTCACGCGACGACACAACCGCCGTTGCCAGGGGACTTGGACTTAAGACAATCGTCCATGAAAAAAACAAGGGCTATGGGGGAAATCAAAAGACGTGCTACCAGACCGCCCTGCAGGGCGGCGCGGATATTGTCGTCATGCTCCATCCTGATTACCAGTATTCGCCAAGGCTGGTTACTGCGATAGCGGCGATGATTGTCTCAGGGCACTATGACCTTGTGCTAGGCTCCAGGATACTTGGCGGCACTGCCATTAAGGGTGGAATGCCGCTTTACAAGTACATATCCAACAGATTTCTGACAATGTTTGAGAACTGGCTGCTCGGTGTAAAACTCTCCGAGTACCACACAGGGTTCCGTGCCTTTAGCCGGCGGCTGCTTGAGACGATTCCGTTTGAGAACAACTCCGACGACTTCATTTTCGACAATGAAATCATAGTCCAGGCGCTTCACTTCGGCTTTAAAATCGGAGAGATAAGCTGTCCGACTAAATATTTTGATGAGGCATCCTCTATTAATTTCACGCGAAGCGTCAAGTACGGCCTTGGCGTCATCGCGGCGTCGCTTAAATATGCAATCCAAAAACGCGGGGTTGCCCGATACCAAATCTTTGACAACAGCGGTAAGATTAAGCAGGGGTGACAGCCATTTCAACCTCTTCTTTCTTCAACTATGAGGCTAAATCCCTTAGTTTAGAGCGAAATGTACCGTATTCACGGGTGTCCTTGACTCTATTACCGCCTTCATCATCCTTTAGGACTGTGCATACGACCGTCGCACATCTAACCCAGCACAACACTTTAACAATGCTTCCCACCCTTTCACCTCCTTTCTGTGGCCAGTTTTTGTTGTTAGGGTAGGAATTGTGGATTACCTTGCTTACACTTTCGTACAAGCAGGTCTTTTTACCGTGCGTCCTCTTGCCATATATGGCATGGACATGCGGGGGTTCGTGCCACAATCCCCAGATCAGTTTCGCTATCGGGGTTCACCCACCATAAAGCATATCGACCATTTCCCTCTCTTATTATAACTGGTTTCACTGAAATGAATAAATCTTTGCAGAATGGCCTTACGATTTTCATGGGCGGGGGCGAATATTGACCCTATTCACGTATGTTTCGCTGGAATGACAGACAAGGCAGGGAAATGAACAGATGCAAATGAACACATAACGTATGTCATTCCTGCGAAAGCAGGAATCCATGAATGACAAATTTTATATTCTACTCATATGATTGCAACTTACTATGAACTGTCAACGTTTTCTCAGAGGACGTCTTTCGATAATTCTAACAACTTTCTCTTCCTCATCAAAATCCCCGCGGTTACTACGCCGGCGGCAAAGACTATTTCTATTACGCGTGTCATGCGCGCGTCCGGCTGGAAAATTGTTTCTATAAAGGGATCGGTCAATGCCAGTTCCGCGCCTATTCTTCCAAGCACCGCGGCAGATATATAGATTATAAAAGGGTATTTATCCAGCAGAGCCGCGAGGACATTGCTGGCAAGAAATACAATTGGGATGCTTATAGCAAGTCCGGCAATCAAGAGAGAAAGATTCCCTTTTGACACCGCCGCAACCCCCATCACATTGTCGAAGGACATGGTTAAATTCGCGATAACTATTATCTTAATGGCATGTAAAATGCTGGTGGACTGATCCCCTTCCGCCTCTGCAGCGCTTATCTCTACGCAGCGCTTTAGCGCTATCATGGTAATTATCGCCCCGCCGATAAATCGGACATATTTTAATTGAAGCAGTTCCGAGACATAGAATATCAATACGATATTAATGGCAAAGGAACACGCCGCCCCTATAATCAAACCTTTTTTTCTGCTTTTCTTAGGCAGGGATTTGACCGCCATCGCAAGTACGACCGCGTTGTCACTCGATAGGGCGAGGTTGACCAGGATTACGTTTAAAAAATCATAAAAAAGGCTTAAATCCATCGTCATCGGCCACTGAAAGATAAGATTTTATCGCGCATGTCCAGAACTTCCCAGGGAAGTTCCATGTCAGTCCTGCCGAAGTGCCCATAGACCGCGAGTTTCTGATAAAACATCCCGCCGTTTGCCTTGTTGGGCAGGTATCTGAGATTGAATTTCTTTAAGATTGCAGGCAGTCTGAAGTCAAATAACGACTCTATTATATCGGCTATCTCCTGGTCTTTTATTTTTCCCGTCCCGTATGTATCCACCTGAATGCTTACCGGCCTGGCAAGCCCAATGGAATAACTTACCTGAACCTCACACTCTTGGGCCAGACCGGCGGCTACCACGTTTTTTGCCGCATATCGGGCCATATAAGCCCCCACCCTGTCAATTCTAAGCGGTCCTTTGCCGCTAAGGGCGGCGTCCGAGTTTCTCGCATAGCCGCCGTATGTGTCCATCGCCTTTTTTCTGCCGGTGAGGCCGGAATGTGATGCCGGGCCGCCTGTGATAAACGCCCCGTCAGGGTTTATAAAGATGCGTGTCTTATTGTCCAGCCCTATCTCCTCATCGGCAAACGCGGCGTCTATCACCAGCGCTTTGACATCGTCTCTAAGTTTCTCTATCGCCGGCACGTCGGCGGTCTCCTGACACGCCTGCACAATTATGCTGTGTATCCTGTGGGGAAGGCGGTTTCTATACTCCACTCCAACCTGCACCTTGCCGTCGGGGGCAAGATAGGGCAATGTCTTATCAAGGTGTGCCCGGTCAAGCCTTATCGCGATTTTATGGGCCAGCCATATGGAAAGCGGTATCAGGGCGGGCGTCTGATTACATGCAAAGCCGAAGATGGTCGCGCTGTTTTTCACCGCTATTTCGTCCATTTCGCTGTCTGACATCTGATGCTCATTATATGTGCCATATTTATCAGGCTTAAGCTCCCTGAGGCTTGTAATTATGCTGCACGTCTTGTCGTTGAATGCCTTTTTATTATAACCAATCCGGAGTATTACCTTCCTTGCGATATTGGCAAAATCCATGACGGCCTTAGACTCGAACATCGCCGCGATGAACACTATTGACGTTGACACCGCGCACTCGGCGACGATTCTCGTATTGGCGTCCTGAAGCAGGGCATGGTCAACGATAGCGTCACTGATTTGGTCGCATAACTTATCTGGATGGCCTGCCGTTACGGACTCCGATGTGAGCATGAAGTCGTTATTCATAGAGTGTCCACCTCCGCGGTTATTGCCGGTCTTTTCGTTGCCTCGTTTATCAACAGGGGAATTACGGCGGCGGATCCCGCCACTACCGCGTCCATGAGATTAATGGGGGATATCTTTAACAGATTCCTTAGCCCCGGCACTGCCACTGCAAGCAATTGTAACAAAAACGAGCCTCCAAGCGCAATATTCATATATTTATTGGGCGGGAGCGTCTCTTTATCAAAGATGCTGTGTTTGTCCGTGCGGCAGCTTATGGCGTGCAAGAGCTGAGAAGTCGAGAGACTCAAAAATGCCATATTGCCCGCTCTCGGCGAAACGCCGTATCTGGCGATGCCATAGGCATATGCCCCAAGCGAGGCGCCACTCATCGTCAGAGACTCAAAGGCTATACGCTTGAAATCCTTCGCGCCGATTATATCTTCGTCGGGGCTTCTTGGGGGCTGGCTCATTATGTCCGGCTCCGGCTGCTCTAATGACAGTGCAATGCCGGGAAATATATCTGAGATAAGATTTATCCATAAGAGCTGCATGGCGCTTATCGGATGCCCAAACCCCGCCGCTATGGAGACAAACATGACCATTATCTCACTCATATTCGTAGAGAGAAGATAGTGGACAGATTTCCTGATATTGCTGTAAATCGCCCTGCCGTGGCTTACCGCGATTATCATCGTTTCGAGATTATCGTCTTCCAGGATAATATCAGCTATTTCACGCGACACATCGGTGCCGGCACGCCCCATTGCGATACCAATGTTGGCGGCCTTAAGGGCAGGCCCGTCGTTTATCCCGTCGCCGGTCATGGCCGTAACCCTTCCCGCCCTCTGTAAGGCCCGCACTATTTGCAGCTTTTGGGCCGGGCTTACGCGGGCAAAGACATTTACCTTTTCGCATAATGCCGTTAATACCTCCGGACTTAGTTCATTTAAACTGGTCGAATCCAGTATCTCAATCTGGCCGTCCCTGCCAAGATTTAACTCCTTCCCTATTGAGTAGGCCGTCGGCACCTGGTCACCCGTGATCATCACCGTGTCTATACCTGCGGCGTGAAACGCGCTAATCAACGCCTTCGCCTCAACCTTCACCGGGTCTGTCATGCCTACAAGCCCAAGCCATGTCAGCCCTGAGGACAGTTCCGCCGTGTCGTCCTCATTGACGAATTTATACGCCACACCCAGTACCCTCAGTGATTTTCCTGCCAATTGCTCATTTTCGTTTTGAATCTGGTCTCTTTCGCCGTTTATAAACTCACATTCAATGCCGTCTTTCAGGTAAAAATTGCATAAATCCAAGACCTCCGACGGGGAGCCCTTTACGGCGGTGAGTTTCCTTCCCGCGGCGTATCCAAATACCCCGTCTCCACTAAATCTGTGTATCGTAATCATGTAGTTACTGCCCTCTGAGCGGTGCTTTATTTTTAACAGTGGGAAACTCTTTCTCATCTGCACAACATCCATTCCCGCGCCGATGGCAATATGAACGAGGGCGTTTTCTGTTGATGAGCCGTCCATGACATAGCCGGCCTCCCCTTTACTAATTAATGTCTCGCTGCAAAGAGTTACCACATGGATCAGTATCTGTAGTTCAGGGGAGAGCGTGGACAGCGTCTCGCCGTCTTCCGTCGTTAAGCGTCCTGATAATATGGTTATTTTCTGCGCCGTTGTCACAATGCAAACCGCCGTCATCCGGTTTAAGGTCAGCGTTCCGGTCTTATCAAGGCAAATCGTCTGCACAGAGCCGAGGGTTTCTACCGCGTCGAGGCGGCGAATCAACACCTTATGCTGTTTCATCTTATTTATACCGAGCGCCAGCACAGTAGTAGCCATCGCCGGCAGCCCCTCCGGTATTGCCGCAACCGCCAGCGATATAGAGGACTGCACCATCTCTAAAAGTCCAAACCCCCTCATCAGGCCGGTTACAAAGACAAGTCCGCACACGCCCGCGCAGATAAGCACGAGTTTATCGCCGATACGCTCTAATTGAATCTCCATAGGGGTATCCGGCTGGACGGCCTCGCCAACCAGGGTTTGTATCTGTCCCATTTCCGTATATCTGCCGGTTGCCGTTACGACGGCCAGCGCCTGCCCTCCGGTCACCAGCGTCCCCATGTATATCATATTAATCCTGTCAGCGAGCGGGATATCCTTGTTTTTAAGATGCCTTGCGGTCTTCACAACCGGCATACTCTCACCCGTAAGGGCGGATTCGTCCACGCTTAACATGTGCGACTCAATAACCCTGGCGTCGGCAGGGATATAAGTGCCCGGCTTTAGAATAAGTACATCTCCCGGCACTACCTCTTCGACGCTTATCTCTATTGCCTTGCCGTCTCTTAACACAAAGGTGTAAGGCCGTACGAGCCTTTTAAGGGAATTAATGGTCTCTGCAGTTTGGCTCTCCGTCACGAAGCCTATTATGGCGTTAATCAACACCACGCTCAATATTACGATGCAATCGGCAATCCCCCCGGTAGCCGCCGACAAGACAGCCGCCCCCCCTAATAAGAGCACGGGAAACGACGTGAATTGTCCGAAGAACATGCCCCATTTAGAGCGCGTGGCCGACTCGGGCAGTATATTTCTTCCATACGCATATAACAATTCATCTGCGAACTTAGCGCTTAATCCCGTTGCCGGTGACGTGCTGAAAAACGCAATAACCTGATCCTTTTTCATATTCTGCCACTGGATGGCTTCCTGTTTCGCGCTCAGTGAGTCATCTTTCGTCTTTTTTTTGATTTCTATTGTCTTTGGCTGCGGCAGAGGTTTGACGGGATTTTTCAACGTTGTTTTGTGTTTAAAAAGGTCTCTTACAGTATCTCTGACACTAAATGGCCGTAAATAATGCCCTTGGGCGCCCGGGGGTTGTTTATAATCACCGACGATGGTTTCAAGATAAGAGGAAATCGACACGGGACTGTCACCGTCATTATATTTAACCAATACGGTTGACGTAAGGGTATTTATCGCAACACTGGTAATGCCGGTTTCTCTGGTAAGATTTGCGAAGATATGCTCTTTCAGAGAATCAGAACGGTACAGGCCGTGTACTTTATACCGCGCCCTGCCCTTTATTTTAATATGCACCGGGACTACAGACTGGCAATTTATACCGGCCAGCCCATGATTTTCCAGAGTTACCGTATTCAACTTACCTCCGCATCATCACATAATAACAGCTATAATACAATCGATTGAATACATAACAATAACTATATATATGGTTTATATTCCATATATAATTATTAACAACATTACCACCGTACAGGGATGTAACCCACCCCGCGTGTAACCCTGAATTATTTTGCCAGATATTTGGTAAACATCCCGTGGGCGTACCAGAAGGCGGTGTACCACGGCGGCACTACAAAATTCCCCCGGCTGAGCTGATAGAGTCCGAAACCCACCAGCGTGAGAAAGGAAATCCGCGGCAAATCCAGACCGCCGCCCGTAGCGGTTACAGCGCCGCTGTTAACGGCCTTAAATACCCCGGCTATTTTGGTTGAAACGTTATCGGAATTCTTTGTGGGCACAGCTATTTTTATTAGACCTTGTTCACCGGCATAGGTTAAAATCTCTTCGTTGCTCGTATTATGCGAGATTAGAACGCTTGCAGTAATAGGATTTACCTCTACGCCGCTTATCTTAGGACTGCCGGCAAGTGTCTTTTTCAGTTCCGCAAAATATTCCGCGTCGCCTTTGGCTGCCAATATCTTTATCCTTAACCTGCCCGGCGCTTGATGACTTACAATACCCTCATTAATCATCTCTTAACCCACCTTATCCACAATGACAGATTCGGCGGCGGCTTCAATCAATTCCGCCTTTGCCTCAACTACGAGGTCCTCGACTACCTCGCCGATTTCGGCGGCCAACTCTATGCCTCTTCCGTAGGCGATGATACCGCCCTTTATAGCCGCCTTAGTCAACGGTTTTACGACAGAGGCCATGATTGGGATTAACACGGGCGACAGCACAGCCGCCCCTATTCCTATTGCCAGACCGGATAACGCGTTTCCTTTAAATATATCCATCCTACACCCTCCATACATGTACATTATCACTCATATTTTTATTATTGCAATATTGCGTTCACTTTAAACCATCAATTGCTATACAAGAACCGAAAGAAAAGACAGGGCTGAATCCCCCAAGGCCATATCCATAGCGCTGCCAAACAGGACTTTACTGACAAAACCTCCGGCTTTTGAAAAGGCATTATGAAGATATTCGTCATTGGATATTGTTTTCGATAAATCAATACCGCCTTTGTTCTCAAGCATATCCATTATAATCTCCGCATCGATTAGTTCTGGACAGTAGTTGATTGCAAGGCTGCCCGTTAGGGGATTTGACTTGATAGACTTTACTCCGTCAAAGCCTTGAAACAAACTCTCAACCAATTCCCTTTTCCCGCTGTTCCCCTTTAAAACAGGAGACTTAATACGCAATCTTCCTGGCACGCTGTGGAGATATACTGCCATCCGGGTTGTCCTCCTCTGTAGTTTTATCCATTACCATGATTTATGATAACTTACCGGAGATTACAACATTATTAAGGTTTTATTACAATTGTGTTAAATGTTGCCGTACGCCATGAACAAATAGAATTTGCCGAATAGCTGTTAGCCGGAGTACCGAAGCCGCCAACGGGGGGATAATCCCCCGTCTTGGCGGCGGCAGCCCAAATTCAGGGGATAAAACATGTGCGAGAATACGGGGTGAAGCAACCGTGATGTCAAGTATGTTATGAAAAATTAAGTTGCCATGGAGACCCCGTTTTGATGATGCTGTTAAGAATAGTTATGAGCTTGCGCATGCAAGCAGTGATTATATTATAAGGTATCGTAATACCCTATATCAAG
>JADFXO010000115.1 GCA_015233485.1 Nitrospirota bacterium | reverse complement strand
ACTTCTCGTAAATACGCCAATATATACGTCATGAATAAATCTTATGTTATTAAGAATGCCGGTATGTTCGTAATTTTCATGTTTAGCCTTTCTTTTGGTGCGTACGGCGCAGAGGTTGGACATGTTGTTATGCGCTTCAACGAGAAAAACGATTTTATCAGGTTTGTGTTTCAAAGTTCGAACGACTCTCTGGTAAACGCAGCGACGGTCAACGAATCATACAGTATCGTTAAGATCGATTTTCCGAATAATTTTTCGTTTGATGGTGTACCCCTGCCAGAGGCGGTTAAGATTATCCAGAAGGACAACAGTCTCTATTTAAACATAAAAAACCTTGAGAAAATAAAGGTATCCCGATACTCTGGCCCTCCCCGCCTGGTTATAGATGCGTTCATAACCGGTGCCGCGTTGCTGGCACAGTCCCCCACATCGGCACAAACTAACGAAACCGCAGGGCAGAGTATTTTGTTAGACGCCGGACATGGCGGCATCGACACAGGAATAATCTCAGGGCAGTTTAAGGAAAGCGACCTTTCCCTGTCCGTATGTGCCGATTTAGCCAAACGCATAGGCGGCAAGGTCAGCAGGGTTACCATCACCAGAAAGGATGACTCAGCCTTATCTCTTACCCAACGGCTCATGGATATTCGTAAATACAGGCCGAATTTGTTTATCAGCATACATGTCTCGGCTTCTGGCCAATTTGCCATATATACGAGCAGCTTTCCGGCCATCATGTCAGGGCTGGATATGGCGTATGGCACTGCGTACGCGGGGTCTGCCTATATCGAAAAGAGCAGGACGCTCTCGAAGGCAGTTGGCAGTGCGTTTAACGAGAAATTCAAGATGCAAACTGTCTACAGGGAGATGCCCGTTCCGATACTCTCCGGCGCTGCTGCGCCGGCCATCATGATTGAGATACCAAATCCGGCTTCTTTTACATATAATGACGATTCGATTAATTCTATCTCTGATGCTATAATGAAGGCGATTTCAGAATATGCGAAAAAGTAGGTTAATATTTCTTGTAATTTTGCCTCTAATCGTACTAATAGTTGGCACAACGGCCGTATATTATTATATAATGTGGAAAGACGGCAGCCGCTCAGGCGCAACAAGCCTGATAGCGCTAAAGGAGAGGGAAAAACTCGTAAGCGACGCCCGGGACGTAAAGGTGTTCTACCCCGAAGGGGCGGCCCTTAACATTATGATTATAAAAATCAAGCAGACCTTTGATACGATGAAGATAGCCGAAACCGCGATAGGAGAGCTTTTTAATCTCAATGCGATACCCAACAAAGAGGCCTTTCCGTCAAACGCCAGGGTCTTGGGAATCTACTATGGCATCGACAAGATACTCTATGTGGATCTCTCGTCCGAGATAAAAAGGAACTTTCAGGGCGATGCCCTGAAGGAATTTTTGATCATAAAGAGTATATATGAGACGGCTACCTCTAACGTAGAACTCGACGACGTGAAGATTCTTATAAACGGAAAAGAAGAGGAAACAATAGGGGGACACTATGACATCAGTTCCCCCATAAAAAGAATAGCCACACAAGAGGTAAAATTTGATGAAATTCGACAACATGGCTGATATGCCGATAGGAATATTTGACTCCGGCGTGGGCGGGCTGACGGTTTTAAAGGAGATACACGCCCGCCTGCCTGCGGAAAGCACTATTTACATGGGGGATACCGCGAGGGTGCCATACGGCATACGCTCAGCTGAGACCGTTATCAAGTATTCGCTTGAGAATAGCGCGTTTCTTGTGGAAAAAGGAATAAAGCTGTTGATAATAGCCTGCAACACGGCCTCTGCCGTAAGCCTCGATATAATAAGAGCCGCGTTTAAGATACCAGTGATGGGTGTTATAGAACCGGGCGCCAGGGCCGCGGCCATGGCAACCAAAAACGGCCGCGTAGGGGTAATAGGCACAGAGGCTACTATAAAAAGTGGCGCATATGGCAGGACAATCCGAAATATCAACTCCGGTATCGTGGTAATTGAAAGCTCATGTCCGCTGTTTGTCCCCCTCGTTGAGGAGGGGTGGCTTGATGACGAGGTGGTCGAGTTAGTTGCGCGCAGGTATTTAGCCGGAATGAGAAGCTCCAATATAGATACCCTTGTGCTGGGCTGTACGCACTATCCACTCCTGAAGAGGGTGATCAAAAAAGTAATGGGAGAGGGCGTTGTCCTGATAGACTCCGCAATCGAAAAGTCAAAAAACGTCAGGGATATACTGACATCGTCGGGTTTGCTGAAAGCGGCGGGTACGCCGGTTTTTAGAAAATACTACGTTACGGACTGTCCGGACAGGTTTCAGGAAATCGGCAAGCGGTTTATGCTCGACTCGTTAGAGGATATTACAAGAATAGAAATCGCGTCGCTGGAGGAGAAGGCCATAGCGTTAAAAAACAAGCAGGGCAATGGAGGCATATGAGAGAAGACGGAAGGGCAAACTCAGAGTTAAGGCCGGTAAAGATAACCAGGGGCGCCGTTAGGTACGCCGAAGGTTCGGCACTGATAGAGGCAGGCTCTACAAGGGTAATCTGCACGACGACGATAGAGGAGACCGTGCCTCCATTTCTAAAGGACAAGGGAAAGGGCTGGGTAACCGCCGAATATGGAATGCTGCCGCGCTCAACACACACGCGCATGAACAGAGAAGGCCGCAGCGCTAAACCAAATGGCCGCACGCTGGAAATCCAGCGCCTCATAGGGCGCGCCATGCGAAGCGTAATTGACCTTTCGCTGCTTGGCGAGAGGTCTTTCATAATCGACTGCGACGTGATTCAGGCAGACGGAGGCACCAGAACCGCCTCCATAACGGGTGCCTATGTGTGTTTTATCGACGCGCTTCGTTTTGCCATGAGAAACGGTATGATCAAAAAAATTCCACCCATCGACTATGTCGCGGCAGTCAGCGTGGGTGTGGTGGATGGGCAGCCCATGCTTGACTTGTGTTACGTAGAAGACAAAGACGCCGATGTGGACATGAATATAGTAATGACAGGCTCCGGCAAGTATGTAGAAGTCCAGGGGACAGCCGAAGGCTCCCCATTTACAGGAAAAACACTAAATGAACTGCTCGACCTTGCCCGTATGGGTATTGAGAAGCTCGTCGGGATACAAAAGGAGGTACTTGAGGATGAATCTATATCTGGCAACTAAAAATCAGGGGAAGGTGCGGGAGTTAAACTCTCTGTTTGCCGGTACGGGCATTGAGTTTATTAGTGCCGCAGATATAATGGGCGTAGTTGCCGAAGATGGGGATACATATCATAAAAACGCCTATGCCAAGGCAATGGCCGTTTATGAACAAAGGCCCAACCCTGTTGTTGCCGAGGATTCAGGGCTTGAAGTTGATGCCCTTGATGGCGCCCCCGGTGCGTACTCCGCCCGCTTTGCCTCAGATGTGGACGGTGTCAACGCAAGCGACGAAGATAATGTTAACGAGCTTATAGATTTTATGCAAGACATCCCGGCTCCCAATCGTACTGCGAGATTCGTCAGCGTGTTTTGCCTTATCATGGGGGGAAAGTCGCTATTTTTTGATGGTGAGGTAGCAGGTTCTATCACCACCGAGCCAATGGGCACGTCAGGATTCGGATATGACCCGGTCTTTGTCCCCGAAGGTTATGACAAGACGTTTGCTGAACTTGGCAGCGATGTAAAAAATAAAATCAGCCATCGCGCAATGGCGGTTATTAAACTGAGAGATTATTTATTAACCATAAAATGATAAAGGCAAAAAATAATATATGAAAGTTGTGATTTTATGCGGAGGGCAAGGTACGCGCTTACGCGAAGAAACCGAATTTAAACCGAAGGCGATGGTAGAAATCGGCCAGATGCCTGTTTTGATGCACATTATGAAGTGCTATGCACATTATGGATACAAGGAATTCGTCCTCTGTCTCGGATACAAGGGACAGCAGATAAAGGATTATTTCTATAGCTACGAAATGCTCACAAACGATTTTACAATAGACCTGCACAGCAAGGCAATCACCTTCCATCCCCGCAATGCCCTGCAATATGAGGGGTGGAAGATAACGCTTGCCGACACGGGGCTTAACGCGATGACCGGCGCGCGCCTTAAGCGCGTGGAAAAGTACATCGTCGGGGACTTGTTTATGCTCACCTATGGCGACGGCGTTACGGATTTGAATATTGATGAGCTGATTAGTTTTCACAAGGGACACGGCAAAATCGGCACGGTTACGGGTGTTGTGCCGCCGTCCAGATATGGTGAGCTTATGATAGAACAGGACAGGGTTGTCTCATTTATGGAAAAGCCGGACTACGGCGCAAGTGCCATAAGCGGCGGCTATTTTGTATTTAAAAGAGAGTTTTTTGATTACCTCGACGACTCCGATGGCTGTGTGCTGGAGAAACTTCCCCTTGAGAGACTGGCTAAAGATGGGCAGCTAAGGGTGTTTCATCACAAGGGGTTTTGGCAGTGTATGGATACGTTCAGGGACTATAATTATCTGAAAGATATGTGGGAAAAGGGAAGTCCGCCATGGAAACTGTGGCAGGATTAGACTTAATGGCCGCAGGATTAAAGACGAAGGGGGGTAACCCCCCTTCACCCCGTATTCTCGCACATGTTTTATCTGTCGCCAAGACGGGGGATTATCCCCTGAATTTGGGCTGCCGCCTGTTGGCGGCTTCGGTACTCCGGCTATATGATAAGAAAAGACCTTTTTAGCGGTGTCTATGAAGGGCGGCGTGTGCTTGTTACCGGGCACACGGGCTTTAAAGGGTCGTGGCTTGTGTTATGGCTCTTAGGGCTTGGGGCGAAGGTGGCGGGGTTTTCGTCGTATCTGCCGTCAGAGCCGTGCAATTACGATGTGCTCAAACTTAATGATAAGATTCGCAATTTCGAAGGTGATATAAGGGATTATGCGGCCTTAACAGGGGTTGTTACAACATTTCGCCCCGATGTGGTCTTTCATCTGGCAGCGCAGCCAATCGTCAGACTCTCACACGAAGATCCCCTTCTGACCTTCAGCACGAATGTCCAGGGCACGGCCAATGTCCTTCAATGTATCAAGAACTCAGGAAGTGTTCGCGCCGCCGTTGTCATAACGAGCGACAAGTGTTACCTCAACAAGGAGTGGCACTGGGGATACAGGGAAAACGACACGCTGGGCGGTGATGACCCGTACAGCGCCTCTAAGGCATGTGCCGAGATTGTCTTTAAATCATACTGTGCATCGTTTTTCCAGGGACCAGACTCTCCGCGATTGGCCACGGCGCGCGCCGGCAATGTCATAGGCGGGGGTGATTGGGCGCGGGACAGGATAATCCCCGACTGCGTAAGGGCATGGTCACAGGGCCGGGAGGCCGTCATGCGAAACCCAAACGCGACAAGGCCCTGGCAGCATGTGCTTGAACCCTTAAGCGGCTACTTGCAGCTTGGGGCGCGGCTCCTTTCATCGGGCATTGCCTCAGGCGAGGCCTTCAATTTCGGCCCTGACGCGAGGGTTAACCACTCGGTTGGCGAGCTTATCTCAGAGTTTATGACACACTGGGGGGTCTGTCTGATGAGGCACGAGGGTTCGGAAATCAGGGAGAGTTCGCTTCTGAAGCTCTCGTGCGACAAGGCACTCCATGAGCTTAAATGGCACGCCGCCCTTGATTTTAAGGAGACTGTTGGGCTGACCGCAGGTTGGTACAAGAGTTACTACGAGGGTAAGGACGATATGTTCGAGTTGTCCACGCTGCAAATAGAGCGCTATATCGTTGCGGCAGCTAATAAGACAATACGCTGGGCCGTAGGTGGCAGATGATAGAAGGAGTCGTCGTCTCCCCGTTGAAACAAATAGAAGACGCCCGCGGCAAGGTGATGCACATGCTGAGGCGCGACTCACCGCTGTTTGAGCGCTTTGGAGAGGTATATTTTTCGGTAGTAAATCCCGGCGCCGTAAAGGCATGGAAACTGCACACGAAAATGGCGCTTAATCTGGCGGTACCGTTTGGGAAAATCAGGATTGTTATCTATGACGGCAGGACAGGCTCACCGACCTTCGGGCATGTGGATGAGTTCATAACCGGCGATGGCAACTACTGTCTGGTGCATGTGCCGCCGCTTGTGTGGAGCGGATTTATGGGCATCTCAGATAGTTTTTCGATTTTGGCCAACTGCGCTACCGAGCCTCACGACCCCGCTGAGGCAGAGCATCTCAACTATGACAACACCCGTATCCCCTACCGGTGGCAGGCATAATGCGCGTCCTGATAACCGGCGGCAGGGGGTTCATTGGCGGCAGGACCGCCCTATATCTGAAAGAAAAATATCCCAACTCCGATATAACCATTACAACGACAAAGCAAGACGGTGGGCTTCCGGCGTGGTGTTCAGCATTCAACACGCTCAATATGTCGTTAAGCGACGAGCAATCAATCAAACGCGCCGTCAAAGGCGCTGATACGATAGTCCATCTTGCCGCGTTAAACGAAATCGACTCAATGCGTGAGCCGGTCTCCGCGATGAGAATAAACACGGAGGGGACATACCGTCTGCTTCGGGCGGCTGCTGAGCACGGCGTAAAGAGTTTCATATATTTTTCTACGATTCATGTCTATGGAGAGAACTTGGCGCTGCCCTTGATAACAGAGGAGACTCCGATAAGGCCATATCACCCGTACGCAACTACACACGCGGCGGCCGAGGGGTTTGTTGATCAGTTCAGGCGATATAATTCAATGAACACGGCCATCTTCCGGCTCTCAAATGCCTATGGCGCCCCCGCGGACATGGCGGTAAACCGCTGGAGCCTCGTCTTTAACGACCTCTGCCGCCAGGCCGTAACGCAGAGTTCGCTTACGCTGAAATCCTCCGGCAGGCAGTACAGGGATTTCATCTCAATACACGACGTAACACGCGCCGTCGGGCATTTTATTTATGAATTAAACGGCCAATGGGGCGATGGGTTGTTCAATCTGGGCGGCGAATGTCCGATGACGATTTTGGAGGCAGCAGGGCATGTCGCGCGGGTGTACAAAGAGACCTATGGACGCGAAATCAGCGGGATAAAGGTTGGAGAGGCCGCAACGCCGGAGGCTTTTTTGAATCCTACGAATTATAATATCGAAAAGATACAAAAAACGGGGTTTCAACTTGAAGGCGGCATGGACGAAGAGATACGGCGATGTCTGTCTCTGTGTGAAGGCTTCGGGGAATCGCGGCAGTGAACGAACACGGCGCGCCGCTTGTGTCAATCATCATGCCAACATACAACTATGCCGGGCTCATCGGCGAGTCGATAAACTCTGTGCTGGCGCAGACATACCGGAACTGGGAACTCATAGTGATAGACAACTACTCGTCTGACAATACGGAGGAGATAGTGCGCGGCTTTGGGTGCGCCCAAATCAGATACATAAAGTTTAAGAACAACGGCATAATCGCCGCATCAAGGAATGTGGGGCTGAGGGAGGCGCGCGGGGATTATATCGCGTTTCTGGACTCGGACGACTTGTGGCTTGCGGACAAACTGCAAAAGCAGGTGAGTTATTTAAACGCCCATAAGGATGTCTTTATGGTGTACTCAAAGGCGGCCGCTATGGAAAATGGCGTCCTGACTTATACAAAGGGAAGAGCGCCGGGGCGGCGAATCGGCCTGGCCCACAGGGGCATATTTATAGATTTGTTTCTGTCGTTTAATTACATCTCGTGCCTCACGGTAATGTTTAGAAACGGCAAGGGCCTTCAATTCAACGAAGACAAGGGGTTAATCACCGTCGAGGATTTCGATTTGTGGCTTGCCATAGCGGTTGAGCATGAGATAGGATACATAGACGAACCGCTCGCGTTTTACAGGATACACGGTAAAAATACCGGCGCGCGGATTAGAAAATACGTCAGGGCAAACATGAACTTAATAAGAAAATACAGGGGGCGTGTCTCAGCGCCCGTGTTGATGAGGAAATACGTCTCGTTTTTCGCGTATGCGTTATCAATCCTGCCGGAGGCCGTAGGCCGGAGGTTTCGCAGCTCCAGGGCAAACGCATTAGAGAAATAAAGCAGAAATTGCCCATGAAGTTAACGTCGGTAGAGGGGTTACTGGATTCCTGCTTTCGCTTGTTTGACATTTGACGCCATATGCGATACAATCTTATGGTATGTCACCACCAAAACATCGATTTAAAAGTCTCACCCCGGATGTCGCTTGTGTCTATGTGGCCGCGTTTTTGGTTTATGTGCTTGTTGCCCTGTGCTTTCAGCCCATCATAAACGGCGATACGGACTTGTGGTATCACTTAAACGGCGGCAGATATATTGCCGCCCACGGCGAGATTGCCAATAGTTCATTTTTTTCTTTCATTGAGCCGCCGCGCCATAGGGCCAACTACTACTGGCTTTTTCAGATGCTCAGCTACAAGGTTTACCTTGCGCTGGGATATGGCGGGCTTATCGCGCTGCGCTCAGTGCTGTTTATATTGATCACGGCGATTCTGTGGGCGTTGTTTCGTTGCCGCTTTGGCGGGGTTACGCCATACTTCGTCCTGCTTCTTACTCTTTATATAATGTTACTCTTGCCGCGGGTGCTCCTTAGCAGGCCTCACGTCTTTAGCTATCTCTTTATGGCGGCCTTTGTGTATGTCTATGAAGTTAGGCCCGGCAGGTCTTATCTACTTCCCGCCATCGCCCTCTTGTGGGTGAATCTCCACGGCGTCGAATATCCCGTTATGTTGTTAATCTCAGGCGCTTATATGGCAGAGGCCTACGTTAGACGCATGAGAAGAAAAACTCCATTCACCAAAGAAGAGCTTATCGTGATAGTGTCAGGGGCGGCCTGTATAGGGGCGGTATATCTGACCCCCAACGGGGCCGCCTTGCTTAGCGTGCCATTTACCGACACGCGCTACGCCTCCGTGTATATAAATGAACTGAGGAGTCTGACCGCCGGAGAGTTTTTTACTTTCAGCGTAAGTGCGGAGGGGATTTCTTACGCGTCGCTTTTCAACGTAACCATAATCTTGACGTTCATCTCTTGCGCTGCCGCCATGACATATAAAAAACTCAGACTAAGTCATATCATCATGCTCGCCGGCGCAATCATAATCTTAACAAAAGGCGCGCGCCTCAGGACTGAGTTCGCGCTCCTTGTCATGCCTGTTATACTGAATGGCCTGCCTGTTATAGTGAACGGCCTGCCGCTTATTTATAATAACGCAAGGACAAGGCATGAAGGTCTTTCAGCGCCTTTGCCGCCTTGGTGGGCTGTTGCCGCAGCAGTACTGCTGCCCCTGCCATTTATGTTTGTCCACGGCACACTAAATGACTCACCTATGCGGGCGCGGGAACTTCCCCACGGCGTGGTCTCATTTCTAAAGCATGTCAAACAGACGCCGGGCACACTCATGAACCATCCCAACTCCGGCGGCTATCTCCAGTGGGAACTCTACCCGCGCTATAAAATAGCTATGGACATGGAGGTACCGTTTTTGTTTACCGACTTCGATTATTATAACCTCCTCATGAGCTATCAGGACGAGGTGGTTTTCAGGAAATTCGTTGCCCGCTATAATCCGTCTTTTATAACCGTGCCCTTGCAGTACGCCGCGTTTAAGGTAATAATCGCGAAATTCCCGGAATATAAACCCGTATTTTTCGACGACGCCGAGGTCTTATACTCAAGAAACCCCGAAGTGACAGAGTTATATACCATAACATCCATTGACCCGTTTGCCCCGGAGGTGCCCACAAAGACAAATGCCGCGGCCATGCTTGCCGAGTTAATTAAAATCTCTTCAATAGACCCGGAAATCGATACAGTAAACCAGTTAATCGCCCATATAAAAATAACCGGCGGCAGCTACGGCGAGGCAGGGCAATACGCCGAAAGACTTATTAAATCATCGCCTGAGCTGCCGGTGGGATATTATTTGAAGGGGGACTCACTCATAGGAACCCAACACTACGCCGGGGCGGTTAAATCTTTCACAATGGCCTTAGGGCGCGCGCCCGACGGCAAGAAGTCATCTATCTACAGGAAACTATGGGAGTGCCGGTTTAAAATGAGGCAGGACAAGGAGGCCTATAAGGCGCTGTCAAAGGCGGTTGATGTCTTCTCGCCCCAGACGCCTTATTCTGATCTTTACATGCTGGGGCTTCTGGCCATTGAAGACGGCGACAGCGAAAGGGCGCACATGCTCTTTAGCGCCGCTTACGAGAAACTCCCACCCTCGGACAATTTGAGCAATCGCGACAACTCCTCATGGCGGAGTGGGAGAGCCGGAGTCCCGAAGCCGCCAACAGGCGGCAGCCCAAACTAAACAAATAAAACATGTGCGAGAATACGGGGTGAAGGGGGATTATCCCCCTTCGTCTTTAATCCTTAGGCCGT
>JADFXO010000114.1:4550-10367 GCA_015233485.1 Nitrospirota bacterium | reverse complement strand
TCTACTTCTTCAACATAACTCCTGTCCATACCACTGATGATACTACTGTCGATTCATAATTGTCCAGAATTATTTGATTTGCCCTGTCCCTCCTTGGTTTTAAGGCCAGAATAAATCCACCGTGATGGAAAACGCGAGGGAGCTATTAAAATCTGCTTCCATTGAGGATAATATATATATCGACAAGAAGACGGTTCGGGAGGCGTTTGGAACGGCATACCTTGCCATACTGGAAGCCATTAACGAAGTCCTGATAGAGAAAACTGTCCATGTTTAAACCTCACAGTGTAAATATAAGATGTGTCTTACCTATTTCACATGATATATACGATATAATAGATATAGACTAAAATCACATCAACAAGCTTAGTTACAATAATATAACTTATAATAATCACGCCTAATCCTAATATTGCAAAAGATATACCGTTATCTGTCTTCCTGATTGAAACAACTTTCGTTTTAGAAAATTGGTCGTGCCATCCTACTGGCCTGCCTTTTTGGCCTAAGAATGAGAATAGCTCCGACGGTATAAAACGACATGCTGTTCTTTTCAATGCCTGGCCAAAAGACAATTTGGCACCATCTGCACTTACCGCCTTTGTCCCTGTTATCAACTTTCCAAGTGTTCTTCCCGTGAGTGCTTCAAAGACAACATAGTAAAGAATGTATGAAATAAGGAAGAGGGCAACACTTAAATAAAAAAATGTTTTCTTATTGTCCTGCGTTGAGAGTAAATTGTTCTTAATTAAAAGTATCCAGTCCTGCAAATCAATTTTTTCCCGTATATAACACAGTATGAAAAAAAATATAGGGATAAATATAAAAGTTAATATAAAACAAAAGATATAAGCAAAGCTCAAATCCAATAGCAGATTTCCCAATCGCTGCCATTGTGAGGCCAATGGCATTGATATAATTTTGCCGGAATTGTTTTGTTGGTATTGCTCCGCTATTGTGTTAGTAGTATTTATTGAGAGTTCTTCATTTGTATTTTCAGTAAAATGATAAGATTGGTTAGTGTTATGAGAATGACGAAGATAGGTGTTATGAACACGTTGTGACTTAGTAAGATATAAAGTCCATATGCCTACTGCAACTATCGAATAAAAAAGATTCGGAAGCAAAGCAATTAAAAAAATATAAAAAATTTTATATCCAAATAATGGCAGAGTAGTAAGAATGAACATAACATCAAATAATGGACCAGCTATCCACAAGGTTATTTTAGTCTGACGAACAGCTGACCAGTCTTTACTTCGTAGCAGTCTAAAGCCCGCATAAGCGTACAAAACTGATGCTACTATAATGTTGCCCCACATAATATATTTGTACATATTCCATTGCCAAATGGATGAGAGTACATGATATTTCTGCTCTAATGATGTGTGCCTTGATGGGATGTTTATGATATCTCTCAAGTTTATGAGCGGGATTCCCAGAATCATCTGACCGATAAGCAAATAGAGCCAACCGCCAACCCCGCTCGGTCCGATCTTAGAGTCGTTACTCGTTACATTTGTCTTTGTGCTCGGGGTCTCTTCCTGTTTCATTTCTTCGTTTTCATTGCCGGATGCCTTATTCCACTACTTGGCATAAGCCCCCAAAGCCAGTTATATTGTCCTTATAGCATTCTTCTAAAGACGCCCCAAGTTTCACCTCAAGCAAATCGAAATATTTTTCTGTGCCACCCATGCCTTTGTTATACTATTCCTACGGAGATTTACAATAGTATGGCGGAGTTTACCCTACACCTGTCCCATCAAATGATCTATTTTCTGCCAAATCAGCACACAAGGTACGAGCTTTTTTTTGTCGGTCACCGTTATGGCCATCTGAGATTTTGCTTCGTCCCACTCGCATTTTAATTTGACTCCAGAATTATGCGTGTCTATATCCCATGGGCCATCTGCGCCGCCGTTTACGTCCGCGTTGCCTTCCCCTAACTTCTGAAGTATAAAATCAACCTTCTCTCTGGTTATGCCATCGTAAACATGCGCACCGTCACACCCGCCCATTTATCAACTCCTTCCCGCCACAAAACTATACGCGTCGAAATGATGGCTGCATTATATATCATAAATAATGATATGTCAAGAATTATTTTTATCATGTCACAATATATTATTACGCCGAAAACAAGGCTTGTTTATTTAAATGTGTTATGCGGAGGTAACGTCTGCCGTTGTAGTGAATCATCTGCCTGTTCCAACGGCGCGGGATAGGATAGCCATGTGAAAAAATTCTGTTGCGGTAAGTACGGCTTACAATCTATAATGATACGTATGAAAAAAGTGTGTCCTAACCGCGGCCTGAACTACGATGGGACGTGTTAAACGTTTTGCTGGCAATGTAGCCCTGCTGGTTGCCGCAGTGTTTATCGCGCTTGGTATCGCGGAGATTGCGCTTCGCTTTACGCCCTTTAACAAACAGCTCGAAATTTTTGAATTGAAGGGCTATCTGGCCGACGATAACGAATCTTTGTATGATATTGTGAAAAATTATCCCCCCGCGACGTTTAATTTCTATGAAAAACCTTACACCGTGTGGTCTAATGAACTAGGGTGCTATGATGAGCCATATAAGGGCGAGACGCAATATACGCTCATCGTAGGTGACAGCTTTACATGGGGTTTTACGCCCTATGAAGACCTGTTTCCACGCCTCATAGAGACGTACACCAAAGCGCGGGTGCTGAAATGCGGCGTTATGGGCTACGGCACAGGACAGGAACTTCTGAAAATCAGAAAAGTTACGCGTGCTGTCGAACAATCGTCAGACACTAAGCCCGCCCTTATAATTACGGCCTATTTTATCGGAAACGATATGGTTGACGATCTGCATTTTTTCAACAAGACCGAAAAAAATAAATCAAACGAAAAAATTCACTCATCGCTCCTACGCCACATTAGAAAGCCTAACACCACGTTTTATAAACACTTCGCCTTGTACCGCATTTACGAATTCATCACTGATAATAACAAATTATATCGCGTCATAAAACTCTGGCTCGGCATTCACGGTGAATATGAACTGCCTTTTTTATCCCCAAAAGATGTCCCGATGCTCACCAAGGCATGGCAGATTAATCTCGACAACGTCAGGCAGATGAAGGCAGAGGCAGACGCCCTCGGTGCAAAATTCGTAATCGTCCTGATTCCAACGCGCGAGCAGGTGTATACGTTTCTGCGCCCATATGACATCAACTGGGACTACCCAAACGAGGTTCTCACGGGATTTTTTAAGGCAAACAGGATTCAGTATTTAGACCTCACCCCGATTTTCCAGAAATATGCCGACCAAACCCCGCGCGACACGCTCGACTCACAAAGAGATTTATACTGGCGCCACGACAGGCATTTAAATATCAAGGGACACAAGCTCATGGCCGTTTCGATTGTCAAATATCTTATAGACAGTGGCGCGCTGATCATCGAAAACGCTGTAGATATAGAAAAAACGCTCAACATGGAGCTTAATAACTGGAAATAAATTAATTTATTTGTGGCCGGTAGTGGTTAGGCGCTGCGGTATCGCTGCGATATGTTATAATGCAGATGTTATGGAAGAGGTTGGCGTTGTGAGCAGGATTGACGGCGTTAATGCGACCGTGGTTGTAGAGAAAAGGCAGGCTTGCGAAGGTTGCAAGGAAAGCCAGTCATGCCTTATTACAAGTGACGGGAACGAAAAACAAACGGTCGAAATCATAGCGCTGAACATTGCAGGGGCAAAGGTCGGACAACAGGTTAGAGTAACCGCGAAGTCCTACACGTATGTCAAGGGGACGCTGTTGGTCTATGGGCTTCCCGCGGCCGCACTTCTTATTGGGGCGATAGCTGGTAAATACCTGCTTGCCGGTGTGTTTAAGGCGTCCAATCCTGAGACGCTCTCCGCCTTAGCAGGGTTTTCCGCGTTTGTCGTCTCTTTTATCGCCTTAAAAATAATTTCCAGAAATCTTGAGAGAAAAACTGAAAATACGCCCGTAATCGAACATATTATCGAACTCTAAATATAAACCGTAAAGGGGGAACTATGGATAGTGTTGAAAAAGTTCGCAACGTAGCTATTTTAGGCCACAGCGGCTGTGGAAAGACCACGCTAACAGAGGCAATTCTCTTTAATGCCGGCGCAACTACAAGAATGGGCAGCGTTACGGACGGCAACACGGTAACGGATTTTGACGCGGAGGAGATTGACCGGAAAGTAACGATTAACTCCGCGGTGGCCACCTGTGAATGGTCAGACTATAGTCTGAATTTGATTGATACGCCGGGGTTTATCAATTTTATGGAGGACACAAGGGGCTGCCTTAGAATAGCAGATGGGGCGGTCGTAGTCGTAAGCGCTGTTGACGGTGCGCGGGCAGAGACCCAGAAACTCTGGAAATACGCCGACGAATTCGCCGTGCCGCGTATCGTCTTCGTCAATGAAATGGATAAGGAAAACGCCAATTTTCAGCAAACCATCGAGCAGGTGGAGAAACTCTTTTCCCTTGACGCCATCCCGCTTTATATACCTATGGGCGAGGGGCTGCAATTTACGGGTGTTGTGGATATTTTATATTCCAAGGCGTATGTAACAAAAGGCGGCAAATCTGAGGTGATAGAAATCCCCCCGGATATGGCGGCTGATTATGAACAATACAGAAAAAAACTGGTAGAAAAAATAGCCGAACTCGATGACACGCTGCTGGAGAAATACCTCGAAACGGGCGAACTCACGCAGGAGGAGATCATCAATGGAATTCGCCACGCTGTTTGCACGAGGGAATTTGTCACAGTTACCTGCGGGTCGGCAGAAAAAAATATGGCAATTCCGCAGCTCCTGCAGGCGATAACCATGTACCTGTCTTCGCCCTTAGATAGATTTAACGCGGTATCGGTTACCGCCAAAAATACAAAGGACGGCACGGAGGTGAAACTCCCACCGGCAGAGAACGCGCAACTGGCTATTTACGTGTTTAAGACAATCGCCGACCCATATGCCGGCAGATTAACGATATTCAGAGTTTTCTCCGGCACGCTAAGGCCGGACGCCACGCTTTTAAACACCACAAGGGGGACGAAGGAGCGGGTAGGTCAGATATTTCACATGCTTGGCAAGAAACAAATCCCTGTTAAGGCGTTGGGACCCGGTGAAATCGGCGTAGTGGCAAAACTAAAGGAGACCCTCACGGGCGATACCCTTACAGATGAGGCACACCCTGTGGTGTTTTCCTCTGTCAAATTTGCCGAGCCTATTATATCCTATGCCATAGAGCCAAAAACAAAGGGGGACGAGGAGAAGGTCAGCACCGGCCTGCACAGGATACTTGACGAGGACCCTACAATAAAATTCCATAGAGACCCCGAAACCAACGAGATGATAATCTCCGGCATGGGGCAGGTACATATAGAGGTAACGCTGCATAAACTAAAGAGGAAATTCGGCGTTGACGTCGATATGAAGATCCCGAAAATCCCATATAGAGAGACCATTCGCGCCACTACCAGCGTGCAGGGCAAGTATAAGAAGCAATCGGGCGGCAAGGGCCAGTACGGCGACTGCTGGATAACCGTAGAACCTCTGGAAACAGGCGGCGGATTTGAATTTGTAGATAAAATCGTGGGCGGGTCTATCCCGCGCCAATACATCCCCGCGGTTGAAAAGGGTATTATTGATAAGATGAAAGGTGGTATTATTGCCGGTTACCCGCTGGTAGATGTCAGGGTTTCTCTTTATGACGGCTCGTTTCATGCCGTGGATTCCTCTGAAATGGCATTTAAGATAGCCGGTTCGATGGCTATTAAAAAGGCTGTCATGGCCGCCAGCCCCGTC
>JADFXO010000114.1:0-4512 GCA_015233485.1 Nitrospirota bacterium | reverse complement strand
TAATAGGCGACCTGAACTCAAGGCGCGGCAAGGTTCAGGGCATGGAGTCCCATACAGGTGGAAATCAGAAGATTGCGGCCACAGTTCCGATGTCCGAGATGCTCACCTATGCCAACCAGCTCCACAGCATAACCAGCGGCAGGGGGCTTTATTCAATGGAGTTTTCGCATTACGAAGACGTGCCGCACCTGAACGCGCAAAAGATAATCGCCATGGCTAAGAAAGAGGATGAGGAGGAATAATACCAAAATGTGGTCAAAGAGGTAAGCGTTATCATTTTGTCTATTGTTGGCTATAATTGGATTCTTTTATCTATTGTTTGGTGAATTGCTCATTTGGATTTAACTTGGTATAAACTGTAATTACGCAGGGTGATTATACTCAGCCCACCTCATCAAGGTGTCTGAGCCGGAATCTTGCCCCCAGCGTTGCGGCGATCTGCTGGCATTTTTCTATGTCCACGCCCGGGGCGTCGACAACTGTTGCCGTAACTTCGGGGATGCTGTCCTTCGCCTCGGCGATGAATTTCAGTACCGCCTCATAGGCGCCCTCAAACGGGGGATGCGAAAGCCTTTGGTATGTGCCGGCGTCCTGGGCGTTGAGGCTTATGGAGATGACATCAACAAGGCCTGAGAGTTCGGGCAGGATGTTCCTCTTGTGGATGAGGCAGCCAAGGCCGTTCGTGTTTATCCTAACCCTGCCCCCGTGAGTTTTAATATAACGAGAGACGTTTTTTACCGTGTCGAGCCTCATCAATGGTTCGCCATAACCGCAGAAAACCACCTCATCAAAAATGGCTGGATTGCCTATTGATTCGATTACTTCCGCGTCCGATGGTTCGCGGCTTAACCTTAGATTATGTCCCTTTACGAAATCCGTTTGATAGCGCACACAAAATGTGCACACGTTGGTGCAGCGATTTGTGATATTCAGATACAGGGAGTTCCTGATTTTATAGGTAGTTTGCCCCATTGCTGGACGTACCGGTTCAAGGCCAAAGAGACGGTTGGCATTCAATGTAGTGATGCGGTCGATGTCCTCATAAGAGACGCCTCTGAGCTCGGCGATAGCCCTCGCCGTGAGGGTGACATATGCCGGTTCGTTTCGTTTGCCGCGGTTTGGGGTGGGGGCAAGGTATGGGGCGTCTGTCTCGACGAGCAGGTAATCGTCGGGGATTGTGTTGACAACCGCCCTAAGGGCTGCCGCGTTTTTGAAAGTTACCGTGCCGGATATTGAGATATAAAGCCCTGAGGCCATGACCGCCTCCGCCATTTTCTCATCCCCTGAGAAACAGTGCAGGACGCCGCTTGAGACGCCTTCGCCCTTGATTATTGATACCACATCGTCTGCGGCATCGCGGCTGTGTATAACTACCGGCAGGTTCGTCTCCTTTGCCAACCTGATGTGCTTTATAAAAACTTCCCGTTGAATATCCACGGGACTGTGTTTGTAGTGGTAATCAAGGCCGGTCTCACCGATGGCGACGACTTTTTCGTTTGACGTCAAATCTTTTATCTGGCGGTATATCTCCGTGGTAAATAGCCGGGCGTCATGGGGGTGAATGCCGATGGCGGCATACACTGAGGGATAGTGCACGGTAAGGGCGGCGGCCTTTTCAATACTCTCCGGCGATGAGCCAATGGTGATCATTTTCTGCACGCCTGCGTCATGCGCCCGTTGAATAACGGCGTCAGTTTCACCGTCAAACGGGGACATCTCCAGATGGCAGTGTGTGTCAATCATGGAGGCACAACTGCTGTGTCTTAGTTTCGAGTATCATGTAGAATTTCAAGAGGGTGATTGCGGCGAAAGACATAAACACCCCGGATAAAAACAAAGAGAGCGCCACCCCTGCGTAGAGCATTTGGCCAAGAAGGATGTTTACTATACTTACCGTTATCCCAACGGCCAGGAGGAAAAAAAACAGGACGATAGAACTGCCGTAGTTTCCTTTCATGGTACGGTAACTTTTTTTCATTGCCATAACAGGGGTTATGGCTTCGTTCATAATAATTACGAAGGTCAGAATAAAGACGAAGCTGACGATTAGGGCAGGGAGAATGAGGAGCATGAGGCCGAATGTCAGGAAAATAAGAATCAGCAATGACGCCGGTAAAATCCTGCCGATTTTACGAAGCACTGTCAGATAGCCGTCAAACACATTACACGTCCCCTTGTTCACTATATCTATTGCCATCGCAATGGTTACACAGTGCGAGAAGACCTGCAAGAAATAATTTAAGGCGCTGATGGCAAACAAGCGTGGCGCAACGGCCCTGATTGCCATGATGGCCTTATCGGGGTTGCTTTCGTCAAGAGAGGCGAGGTCGCCGCCCATAAAGATGCTTGTTGCGATGAGCATAACTAAGGAGGCAATAATAGTGGGCGCTATGACAATAACATTCTTCCTGATGGCGTGGAGGCTTTCGATAAAAATAATTCCAAATTCCATAATAGGTTGTGCATATACGATAACACGGAAACCCATGCGAATTCAAGGCGTAAAAAGCGCGACACGAAAAAAAAACTATCCTCGCGTTCGCAAGCGACCGGCATCACCGCATCTGTGACCCACGGTAAATTTGTTCTGTTGGATAAAACAAATTTTCATTGGAAGTTGCAATGATTTCGGAACTGTCCTTTTCTTAGTCCATCATTCCGGCTTGTCCGGAATCTGTCCTTATATCTCAGAATAGGAAAAATCATCATGAAACAACCATTTAAGGGACGATTCCTGACAAGCCGGAATGACAGAAAGGGACAAGGATGGCAACAAACTAAGCAACTACCGCTTACTTATGATGGAGAACAAATTTACCGTGTCTGTGACCTTACCGGAATGTCTTTCAGGAGTTTCTTTAGTATAATCATCCTAAAGATAGTCAATGCGTTATTTTCTTTATATCAAATTATATCAAGACGGTTGATATTCGGCATAGCCTTGCTTCTAAAATGGAAGGGGCAACAGGTAGGCAGCGACTTCCCCGAAATGTATTAGAAAATCTCGTAATCCCTCTCCCACCTCGCACATAGTCACAAGGTAAAGGCAGTGGACGTTCTGGATAAGAGTTTGTTAGGAAATTATCACATTTTTATAACAGTGGGTAGTGAGAGAGGTACCAGCTTTTCGTAACCTATTGATTTATATGGTGGAGCTGAACGGGATCGAACCGTCGACCTCTTGAATGCCATCCGCCTGTAAGCATAAACCCCTCTAAGCATAAACCCCTTATGAGTTAAGCCTTCCTAAATCTTCAAGCCGACGATAACCACCCCCTTAAGATAAGCACCTTCTGAAATGAACATGGTCTAGTAATTTTGAACAGGTAATATTAGCACTCGAAAATTTTGGATAGGTAACATATTTGTGCTGATGGTGGAGATTACCCACCATCTGAACTATTTTTACTGCTTGGTGATAGGATTTACCCTTGATACCTCAACTATTACCCACCGATACCACAACTTTTGTGCTGATATTAAGCATATTGACAGCATTAACCTTGTGCGTAGGTGATAGATGTGCATATCTCAATGTCATAGCAAGGCTTTTGTGGTTCAGGAGTTCTTTTACTGTGGCGATATCCACCCCTGCCATTACTAAATGGCTTGCGAAGGTATGACGTAAATCGTGAAAATGAAAATCTTTTAAACCCGCCTTCTTACAGGCGGTAGCAAAACTTCTTTTAACATCGCCATATGCCTTACCGCTGTGATTATCATAAAAGACATATGGACTGTCCACTCTTCTTACCAAACCGCTTAGAACCGCCTTTAAATCATCATTAAGGGGTATATCATGGCGTTCGCCGTTCTTAGTGGTGGGTATGTGAATGAACCCGTGCTGTAAATCTACGCTGTCCCATGTTAGTTGTAAGATATTGGACTTCCTTAACCCTGTGTTAAGTGCCGTAATGACTATCGGCTTTAAATGCGTATCGCAAGCATTGATTAGTGCCTGGCACTCCTCTTTACTTAAGTACCGGAGTCGCTTATTGTTTTCAGGCAACATCTTAACCTTGCGGATTTTCTTTAAAACGTCCTCTGAAACCATGTCCCACTCTGTTGCCTTTGTCATCATATGTGCTATGGTGGCGATAAGGCGGTTGCAGGTAGCAGGCTTATTTTTCTGTAGCCGCTTACTTTGATACTGCTCTAGTAACTGTGTGCTGATGTTCCGTAACTTGTAGTCCCCGAACTCGTCTTGTAACTGCTTTATCAAATAGCGTTTGGCATGGAAGCCTCTCTGTCTTGAGGCAAACTGTAAGTATTCGGTTACGAGTTCTGAAAAGGTGTAGTCCTTAATCTTCACTACTGATGGTTCTTTTCCTTCAAGGATTTCTGTCCGCCTTTTGGTTAGAAGGTTAGCAGCGTCCTTTTTGTTACGGCTACCCGTGCTTTCGTAACGCATGACGCCGTTCACGTCCGCGAACATAACCCACCATATGTTACCACGCTTGTAAATCCCTCTGCTTTGCTTTGCCATGTTATGTACCTCCTTTAAATTCTGGT
>JADFXO010000113.1 GCA_015233485.1 Nitrospirota bacterium | reverse complement strand
CTCCGGTCGCTCTTGCGAGTAGAGCCTGACCCCGCTCCTTCGCGGGGACACGCCCAAACTGGCCTTCTCTGGTTAAAGGCTGGAAGGTATGTGACCACAACTAACCCTAACTTTTGCCATGTCCGTTTTGTGGCGTAGAGACCCATATTGATTAATTGCTTATTCAAAATATATATTGTTAAAATATATACTGTTAAAATAGTAGTTATAATAAAAGAAAAGGAGGTTAGTCTATAAGTAAGTTAGGCGAATATCTTGTAAAAGTACACATGCAAAAAGATTGATCGATTCGATCAATCTGTCACTATGAAAATTCGGGTTGTACAGCACCCTTAATTCTTCAGTGAACGCCAGAAGAAGGTAGGCGATTCATACCACCGCCAATCTACTGCACGGTGTGCATGATTGTAAACCGGCTGTGAAAAGGAAATAAGAATGGCGACATCAAAAGGGGATGCAAGCAAAGCAGGGAAATTGCTGAAAACGAGCAAAAGTAAGACGGTTCGTTCCGTTGCTGGTTCTGATTTGGCGCAAGCCAAACATAAGCCAAAGAAAAAGTAAATTGTAGTAGAAGTGCATCGGGTATTCCTCAAGGGTTGCCTGATGCACTTTAATAATTCTTGACACAATTCAACAATGTTGGGTAAAACTGCACATTTAGGGGAGTGCGACAAGAAGTCACTAAAGTTACTGTAAAGACTCAAAACAAAGGAGGACTTTACCCAAGGCACTGGCAAGACAACCTATACAAATTATCTGCGCTCTTTTTCCTTAATCATGGCGACAAAATCACGTACAGAAAAAAGCCAGCCTTGCTGCTCCGGCGTATAGGTTCGGTGTAACGATGCAGGCAAGACAAGCTGTAATTCGCTGGCCTTCATCTCGTTGGTCTGGTTCGTACTGATACCAGGTTCAAGGGTAAGTAAATGTTTTCTCTGAATCCTGTTTGCTTCGGCCAGCACTTGCCGCCATCTGTCCTTGCAGGTTGATTTGACGCCAAGCATGGAAAGGGATGTTGCGGGAAATGAAGGTAAATCGTATTCCGTCTTTCCTGGAAAAAGAAAGTCAGGTTTTTTCCGGTTCTCGGTTTCCGCGCCGCGTTGATAGCGTAGCCCTATGCTGTCAAAAATCCATGCCAAGTGATTTTCAAGCGCATGGCCAACACGAGATTTACGCCGGTTTTGCACACTCAACGAGAACTGAAAGAAGCTTTCAACGTCCGCGCCGTCCGCCGTCATAAATCCTTGGTCAAGGCGCTTTGCTACGATGTGGCGCTCAAGCCGAAGAAAAAGCCGCTCCTCCGTGTCCATAAGATTCACCAGCGCGGCATCAGGGTCATCCTGTGGCGCAATGTTCACAATGGCGCGGGCAAGGGCGGAAAAAACGGCGGTTGACGGAAACGCACCGCCAAATTGTTCAAGGTGCTGGTCAAGTTGCGGTGTATCCGGTTCTTCCGGTTCAATGCCGAGTTCTTCAAGAATGTACCGGACGACATAATCAACCTGAAGGTCACGAGTGCCCTCAATTTGCTGAGTCTCGAAAGTTTGCCCAACGATGTAGGAAAAACCGAAAAGCCATAAAAGCTGGTTCTCTACCGTGCTGCCTGCCCGTGCGATTATGATAAGCATATTCCCGTCTGTTTGCCTGGCAACAACAAGCAAGTCGCCAATGTCGGCAAGTTCTGAAACGGGTGTTGTCGGAAAATAAAGGCGGTATTCCGAGCGCGGCAATTTGCGTGACTGATACCACGTTGCAAAGGCTTCCTCGGTAATACCCTCATTTTCACCACCAAACCATATAAAGCGGGCAGGGAAGGTATTTTTCACGCCATAGGCAGGCTCACCCATAAAGGCTTTCATGGCCGTAATGCCGTTATATTCATGCTGGTGCGACTTGGTTGCGTCGGCCTCAACAGCACTCAGGCGCTTGACCGCCACACCTGCAAAATACTGCGATAGAAAACCTCCGTTCATCTGGCCGATGCCTGGTTGTTGCCAGAGATCTCTGCTCGCCACGCCCCTCCGTCAAGCCATGCAGCACACTGGTTTATTACCTGCTCCATCGGCGGCCTTGTTCGGCCTTTAAGGGCACATTCCCAAACCGTAAGAACTCGCCAGGCTTTACGCAACAGGGCGCTTTCGGTCTCTGCATCCTTCTGCCTATTCCTTGTAATTTTGCTACGCCAAAACTCCCGCCGCGAGGACGGCCATTTGAACAGGTGGCAATCGTGCTGATGCCAGAAACAACCATGCACCATTATGACGGCATGGCGAGAGGGAAACACAAGGTCGGGCTTGCCTGGCAAGTCTGCCCTGTGCAGGCGAAAGCGATAGCCTTTGCGGTGCAACCCTTGGCGAATGACGATTTCCGGCCTTGTGTTCTTGCCCTTTATCCCTGCCATCATGCGGCTGCGGGTTGCAGTATCAACAATATCAGCCATTAGTGCTGGTCGCCCGTATTTCAGTCTCTGCATCGGTAAGGCAATCCTCAATCCAAGGCTGCATGTGGCCTGCGACGGCTTCCACAACAGGCACAACAACAGAATTGCCGAATTGCTTGTAAGCCTGGGTGTCTGAAACAGGGATTTTGAACAAGGCTTCGCCTGGTTTTTCAAACCCCATAAGCCTCGCACATTCGCGCGGCGTAAGGCGTCGCGGATTACGGCGAAGTTGTTTGATGAGAATCTCCGAACCATCCTTGTAATAACGGGCGGAAAGCGTCCGCGCCACATCATCAGGGGTACATAACCCGAACCCGAACCCGTTCCCCTTCTGCTGGTGCTTTCGGGCGTAATCCTGAAGATATTTCCAAAGATGATCTGTGAGAGTGTACTTATCAAGAACCTTGCCCTTGCTACCTGTTGTATATCTCTCGTCTGCTGGTTCGCTACCGTCCTGGGGATGAAGGATAGAAGATAACCTTGGCGCAAGCGCCAAGGGAGGCAGTTTCAGGTTGTCGAGCGTGAATTTATTTTTTTCACGAAAGCCCACAATAAAAATTCTTTCCCTGTGCTGCGGAACAAAAACGCGGGCATCAATGATTTTCCAGTGAACCTGATAGCCAAGTTCCTCCGTAAGTGTCCGGTGAATAACCTGGAACGTGTGACCCTGGTTATGATTGAAAAGATTTTTTACATTCTCCAGAAGGAACACTTTCGGCTGGTGATACTCGATGATTCGCGCAACATCGAAAAACAGCGTTCCTTGGGCTTCGCAACGGAAGCCGTGCGGGCGGTTAAGTGAATTTTTCTTTGAAACACCAGCAATAGAAAACGGCTGGCACGGAAATCCAGCAAGTAAAACGTCATGTTCCGGTATTTCCTCCGGCTCGATCTTTGTTATGTCACCAACAACTTCATGTGTGACACTTGGAAAATTCGCACAGTAAGTTTCAAGCGCATACTTGTTCCATTCGCTTGTAAAAACGCAACGTCCACCTGCCGTTTCAAAACCGCGCCGCAAGCCTCCTATGCCTGCAAACAGGTCTATAAAGCGGAATCCTTGCGGCACTGTTGCCCGTGCCCTTGAGTGTGCAATTTGCTGCAATTTTTCAAGAACAGGAAGACGGGGTATCGTCTCTCCTGTTTCGTAGCGCTGCAATGTGCGCGGCGCATAACCAAGGGAAGATTCAAGCTCCCTTATTGTCAGTCCTGCCTGCTGGCGTAACTTTGAAAACACGGTTTGCTGCGTTTCCTGCATCAAGTTTACCTCTGGGTATTCTTTTGCCATATCGTCTATAAAATTCCCTTAACGCTATTTTAACAATATACAAAACAATAGGCAAGGGGAAATTGCAATGAAACAGGAATATACGCTAATTGTTCGTTCATCGTTTTGTCTAATTTAGGATAAAATCGCCAAGCTATCAAAAACCCTTCTGTCTGCCTCGCACGGGCCAAACATAGAGGCAATCCGACTTAAGGCCGTGCTTCACGTACCCATCGTCTATGCGGATGCCCCATGGGTTTACCCATGCGCTGTCTGAACCTGTGGCGAGGACAGTAGTAGACCAATAATACAATTGCACGTTAGTAAATCCCACACTCTGCAACCATTCGTGGTAAGGCTTTTGGCCCATCTCAAAAAGACTTTCAAATTCTTCGTTGGTTGGAAATCGCCAATCGTTATGACCCAGATAGTTGGCTTTGTTCAAGCACGCTATGTGTTTCTGTGCCTTTTCCCATTTCTTACCCCCACTGGTAAGGCAATGCCTTTCATCGCGTTTTGACCAAAAATCGTGCCAAGTGTCTAAATCTATTGATGGTGTACTGGCGTCTTGACTCCATATCAGACCAGTACGAGTATCCGTTATTGTCTTATTCCTGTTATTGATAAACCTTTCATGCTCTCGGTGGGTTGTCTTGTGGGTATTCACTCCATCACGCACGGGCCAAACGTAGCTAGGGCTCACACTCCCGCCGCCAAACAAGTTGACGATTTCACCGCCACGAGTCAACAAAGAGGGAGTAGATGACCACCAATCATCGCTGGCCGATTGCACGGTAAATCCCATTATGTTTAACCATGAACATGCACGATCAGGTGTATCATAATAAGAAGAAGAATAAGAAGAAGGCAAATCGTCCTTATCATAGCTCTTAATAAGACTGCGAAGCTCTTCGCTGGTTGGAAATCGCCAATCGTTATAACTCAGATAGTTGAATTTGTTCAAACACTTTATGTATTTCCTTGCCTTCCGCCAAGTTTTTTCTCCACTTCTACGACAAAGCCTTTTATAGAGTTTTAACCAAAAAGTATCGTGACGAACGTCTACATCTATTGATGGTGTATTAGCGTCTTGACTCCATATCAGACCAGTACGAGTATCCGTTATTGTCTTATTCCTGTTATTGATAAACCTTGGTGTAGTACGGTTAGTTTTTTGCTTAGAATCTTCTTTTTTACGCTCATGTTCTCGGTGGGTATCCGTTCGCGTGGTGTCTTCTTTAGTACGGGTATCTTCTGGCTTAGTGTATTTCTTATCCGTAGATGATAGGAAAATCTTAATTTTTTCATAAGCTTCGTTGATTTTTTTAGTATTCTCCTCGGCTTTCTTCTTAAATCGTTCACTTTCGTTAGCGAATCTATCGGGATGCCAGGCTTTCATCGCATCCCGATAAGCCTGCTTAACTTCCTCTAAAGAAGCCATAGGCTCTATTCCCAGTACATCGCAATATTTCTTTACATCGTTCATGCCGATTAATTATACAACATCGGGTAAACAGGGTAACATTGCATATTCGGAGGAAAACCGTCATAAGTGGACTAAGTGTGAAAACCTTGTTAAGACCCCTTTTGAACCCTTGCCAATAGTAACGTCGTGCATTTTGCACAAAATACCAGCACGCTTTAAGGCCGTTTCTATCGAGGGGGAGGGCTGTTCTTTTTAAAAACCACAATGACGGAAGGGAAGGGGGCGGAGTTTGAAACGCCGTTAAATTTCACCCGGCCCCGAATGTAACGGATTTCCGCATAGGGCAACACGTAATCGTGCCACCATCGAGAATCCGTCCGCGCCGGTAGCAGACAAACCACGATAGCGCCCGCCTGGGCGCTATCGTAAGCCTTTTTCATCCAGTGCCGCAACTTCGCTCCATAGGGCGGATTAAGCCAGCAAACGCCCTCCCAATGGCGAGTTAGTGCATCGTCCCCAGGTGAAAAGAAGCGGGCACACTTGGCGTTATGCGGTAGAGCGGCAAGGTCTATCGTAAAATGAAATTCCCGATCCAGTTCGTCGAAAAGTTCCTGCGGTGTCTCCCACTCGTCGGATTTATGCCTGTGATAGACCGGCAAACGCCTCCTACGGCGCTGCCGGTACGCGGATTGACGTTCGGCATTACTTCGGTAAATGCGATGGCGTGGCATGGTTTAAGCCCGTCTGATAGCGTAACAAAAGAGCGTTACGTTATCCCTGGTTGGTCGGCCTGGTGTTCCAAACTTTAACCGCTGCCGCCTTCGTCGTCATTGGCAGGGTACGGGGTTCAACGTCGCACCCATCGGCAATGCCGCCGCGCCCATAAAGACACTTAACAATCCATCCGTCTTCATACGAACGGATAGCGGCTTTGCCGCCGCAAAACGGGCAGGGCAACAGTTTAGGGTTGGTCATGGTCTCATACCTTCCGGTTATTTTGTCAGTGTAGTTTTGGGGGTCGTGATGCTTCCTGTGCGGCCTTGGCCTTATGCTTTTCTTCCTCAAGGATTTTGCGCCGCGCTGCGTTCGCTGCCGCTCTCTGCCTTTCCCGCAATGCAGCGACACCGGCGGCCCGTTGTTCACGTGACAAACTAACGTCATTGGCAACGGCGTCGATTCCCGCTTGCCACTTGTCAAACTCTTCCTTGTAACACGCTTCGGCGCGTCCGGCAGCTGTGGTATCCTCACCAGACAAGGGACTGCAACCAGGCAACTCGCCGGTCGGTAATTCGTTCTCGATACTCCGGCGGCGGCCAACACGGACGGTCAACGCTGCGTGCGCTTCGGATGGCTTCCTTACATTGACAAGCGGAGCGGTTGCAACGGTCAAGCGCCGGACAAGTTCCACGGCTCCGATACCGGAGCGCGGAGCGGTCGGCCTGCGCCCCGTTATTCCTTTCCCTGTCTCCCGTAGTCCTTTGGCCTTCTTTGTTCGGCGTCCGCTTCGGCCTTCGCGGCTGCCTGTTATCGTTCCCGCTCTCGTTCCTGCTTTCGTTTCCTCTCTTCGTCATCGCCGCGTTCGCGTTCTCCTCGTTCTGACTGCCTCTCTTTCGACTCCCGCATAATGTCCTTTGCCGTCATAACCTGCTTCCGGTCGGTCTGCTCGGTGCGCGACTCCCGCATGATGTCCTTTGCCGTCCTGACCTCCTTCCGGTCGGTCTGCTCGGTACGCCCGTCTTTCGCCTCACGGGCTATGATGTCACGGGCCGTTCTTAAACCCTGCTCCTCACGTTCGCGCTTTGCCTTCTCTTCTCGCTCTCGGATGATGCTTCTTGCGTGGTCGGCGGGATGCTGCGGTCTTGGACGTTCATCACGTGGCGGGGTAATCTTCTGTGCTTCTGCTTCCCACGGCGGATGCGGATGTGGGATAGGATAAGACATAGCTTGACGTTTATTATCGCGCTTTATCTGTTCAAGATCTTTCTCAACCTTACGGTGTTGTTTGACACCGTAAACCGTTTCTTTGGCTTCTCTGAGTGTAAGAAGATCCGCACGGTTTATACCCGAAAGACGCTCAATCATCTCACTTTTATCGTCACCAGTTGTACGTGCGTTCAGCCTGTAAACAGCACCATGTGCGTTAACAACAACAAGCTCTCCCTCTTTCAAAATGGGTGGAGCAAAGTCTTTCGTCATGTCTCGGCTATAAAAACAACTTAAAGTTATGGAGTCTTGCACTTCAATATCCGTTACACGCGCCAATATCAAGCCTTTGTCCTCAAGGGCGTTTGCAAACGCCTGGCCTCCCTTCGTAAGTGCGTAAGCCAGGCGAATGTCTGCTTGTGTCTTTCCAAGTTCAGAACTTTGACTAATTTTGAGGGCTTTATACTGCTCTTCTTTGGCTTCGCTGAGCGTGAAAAGCTCATCTCGGTTTATAAGCGAAAGACGTTTAATCAACTCACTTTTGCCGGCACCCGTTGTGCGCGTGTTCAGCCTGTTAACAGCGCCATGTACGTTAACAACGACAAGTTCTCCATCTTCAAAAATGGAGGCCTGCGCTTCACTATCCGTTACACGCGCTAATATCAAACCTTTGTCCGCGAGGGCGTCTGCAAACGCCTGGCCTCCCTTCGTAAGCGTGTAAGCCAGGCGAATGTCTGCTTGTGTCTTTCCAAGTTCAGAGCTTTGACTAATTTTGAGGGCTTTATATTCCTCTTCATGGCGTTCTTTGAGCGTGGCACGGCACTCTTCAACCGTGGGTAAAATCAGTCCATTATTATCCTTCAGGGTAGCCGTAATGCCTTCTTGTATCTTTTGCGCTGTCTCGCCGTACTGTTTAGCAGACAGGCCGTGCATAAAGCCGTTTTCCTGTACAACCACAAAACGGTTGCTGTCTTGCGCGACATACAGCCCTTTATGTTGAATGCTCACAAGAAAATCTAATCCATTATAGCCACTCTCTTTCCAGACGGCGCAAACAGTATCGACAACCTGCGCTCTCATGGCCTCCCGTTTTTTCTGCTTTTCAAAATCCTCCGTTTCCTGCTCGCGCTTCACTCGTTCTTCTTGTTCTCGCTTGCGGGCTTGCTCTTCCTGTAAAGTTTTGGCCGCCTCTACGCTCGGCAAGGCCGCACGGTTAATGTCTTTCATGCGCTCGCGTACCTCGGCAACCTTGCTGCCGGTCGCACGCGCCGCGCTGTATTCTCCGCCTCGCTCGTCAATTATCACAAAGTCGCGCCGGTCGCCCTTCGCCAACAGATAGCCGTGTTCCTCAAGGGCGGCGGCAAACTCTTGGCCGGTTTTGCTGACGCTCCAAAGTTCGGACACTTCGGCCTTGATTTGGCGGGGGTTAAGGCCGCTTTTCTGGCCGTGCCCAATTTCTCTCTGCTGCTGGCGCTCGCTCTGCATCTCCTTAGCTTCGGCCACTGTCGGCAAGGACGCTCGGTCAACGTCTTTCATATGCTCGCGTACCTCGGCGGCTTTGACGCCTTCCAAACGTCGCGCCAAACTGTGATAATCGCCGGGCTCGTCGATGATACAGAAGTCGCGCCGGTCGCCTTTGGCTAAGATATAGCCGCTCTCCTCAAGAGCGGCGGCAAACTCCTGGCCGGTTTTGCTGGCTCTCCAAAGCTCGGACACTTCGGCCTTGATTTGGAGAGGATCGAGGCCGCTTTTCTGGCCGTGCTCAAACTCCCACCTTTCCGGCGTATCCGCTCCCCTGGTCTTTCCTTCCTCCCGCTCAACGTGTACGCCTTGCACTCGTTCAAGCTGAAACTCTTTTTCAAGCTGTCGCGCCGTGAGTTCATGCGTCCTGTAGTTCCAGGACATTGACACGGATTTCAGCGTCTCTACATCAAGGCGGTTCCATACTACGTGGTAATGTTGCCGTCCGTCCTTGACGTGCTCCACAACAACGCGCTGGTGCCCCTCAAGCCCTAAATTCTTTTCAAGCGTGTCAACGGCCTTTTGCCACTGTTCGGGGGTCAAGTGTTCGTCGGCCTTCGGGTTAATCTGGGCATGGTACATAAACGCCTTACAACGGCCTCCTGCCGCGATGGCGTCCATTTCGTGCAAAGCTCCGGTTATGTCCTTCGCAAGCGTCCAGCTTGTCTCCTGAAGTGTTACGCGCTCGTTTGTCTTGGCATTCTGAAGGTGCTTCGAGAGTCCGGCGGCTCCGGCTCGTGAACTTCCCTTGATTATCATGCCCGCCGACTCTTACCCAAAAGCTCTAAAAACTGGTCGCCTATCTCATGAAGGTTCAAAAGCGCGATGTCAATTTCGGAGTGCAAGACGGTCGCTCCGGTGTTCAAACGAAAGGCAATCTGGTTAAGATTCCCTCCGATCTTCCCAAGCTGACCAAGCAGCTTTGACAATAAGGCCGCTTGAATTGGGGGGCGTCTGATAGCCCGCGTTGTCGGTGCGGCCAAGGCACGGGAACGGATAAAAGAACCGATAGATAAACCTTCACGCTCGGCGGCCTTGTCAACCTGGTCGCGTTCCTCCGGCGTAACTCTGGCTTTGACGTACAGGTAACGTTGCCGCTTCTCGCTACCGCTTTGCTTCGCTTTGGTCATGGCCTTGACTCCTTTTTATTTTCGGGGTGCACGGGGGAATTCCCCCTGCCAAGCGCTTTGTCATACCGCATCGTGCGGTATGACAAAGCATGGCTTGCAACTACTACTAAACCACTAAAACAAGCCTAACATAATACCAGGTCATTAGGTCAAGAGGGTGTTCGCCTTCGGCTCACAATTTGTTCTATTATAGGCAAACAACAAAAAACGGGCAGTAGGAAAAAGAAAATTAATAATAAAACAATTAAGGACAACTAAGGAGAAAGTGAAAAGTGGATTGGGAAAGTCTTTATTATTTCGTTTACTGGAAACTGGTAAGTATAGAACTTTTGCGTAAATTTTTAGAGCCTTTAGACGTAGCTAACGTTTTCTGGGGAAGTGTAATTATCCTACCGTTAATAATTGGTGGTAGCGGTTTCTTAATTTGGAAATTTAGAGAACAATTAAAAAAGAAAAAAAGGTTTTGGGGCTGGGGGATTTCTTCTTTAGTGTTGGCAATTTGGTGGGGTAAGTTTTGGGGAGTTGTATTTCTTCTTCTCGGTATCGGCCTTTTAATTCGGAAATTAACAAAGAAACCACCACCGATAGACAAGGAATTAGGACTGTCGGAAAAAGCGGGGCTTTTAGAACAGGAAGGTATCAAAATAGGCTATAAATTGGAATAT
>JADFXO010000112.1 GCA_015233485.1 Nitrospirota bacterium | reverse complement strand
ATATCGGTTTTAGGGCAGTAACAAAGTGAGCGCAATGCCACAAACATCGCACTTGGGGTCGTGCATTATCCTGAGTTTCTTAAACTCCATGTCGAAGGTATTAAACATCAGCATTTGGCCAAGCAGAGGTCTGCCAAAACCGGTCAGTATTTTTATTGCCTCAATTGCCATCAAACAGCCCAGCGCCCCTGATACTGCCCCAAGCACTGGAAACCCCAGCTCCTGCCAGTTCGGGTCATCATCAGGAAACACGCAATTCAGACAGGGCGTTTTCCCCGGTATCACGTTAAATAAATACCCCTCCATCGCGTTCATCGCGGCCTCTACCATCGGAACCCCGTGCGCTACCGATGTCTTGTTCAATTGTCTTCTCTCATAAAAATTCGGTCTTGCCGACAGCGCTATGTCAACAGTTGGGAGGAGCTTCACGGCAAGCTCTTCTGATATGCGCTCGTCATATATCTCCACTTCAACGTGCGGGTTGAGTTCTTCTATGAATTTCTTTGCCTGTGTGACCCTCGCGTTTCCAATCCCGCTGTCTTTCATAAGTATCTGCCTGTTCATGTTCGACAGCGTCAGCTTGCCGTAGTGAACGATGACCAGTTTCCCTATGCCGGCCGCGGCGAGATAGAGGGCGGCGTTTCCACCAAGGCCGCCTATGCCGGCAATCATCGCGGTTTTGGTTTTTAGCACCCCCTGGCACTCCTGCCCAAATCCGTTCAGGGCCATTTGTCTTTTGTAGCGTTCTTTCTCATGCTCAGACAAATTCATACTATGACACGACCGCGTCATAGTCCACCCCCAGTCCCGCCATTAACATCTCCAGCTCCACGTCGATGTCCTCGCCGATAAGGCCGCACGCGTCCGAACGGCACTGCACGCAGTGGCTCATCTGCGCCAGGTACTCTGAACACGCCGCCCTTATCTCGAAAATCTCCCGATGGCCCGGCCTCCTGAGCCACGAAAATTCACCCTGTGGTATCACGGGCATGATGTTCATTATTTCCGCCCCCTCTGTTGCCGCCCTGCGCGCTATCAAAGGGATTTCCTTGTCGTTTATCCCAGGCATAAAAACCGTGTTGATTTTCACCGCGTAGCCATAGGAAACGGCAGCCCGCAGACCCTCATACTGTTTTTGCAGTAGAAGGGCTGCCCCCTCAATCCCCCACAGTCGCATTCCTTCGTAATTTACCCATGAGTAAATCTGTGCCGCCGTTGCCGCCGTAACCGCGTTAATCGTTATGGTTATGCTGCTTATCCCAGCCTCTTTTATATCGTCAATCCTGTCTGCCAGGAGGAGGCCGTTTGTTGAGATACATAGGATAAGCTCCGGGAATCTGGCGCTGATTTCCTTACAAACCTCAAGGGAGGTCTCGTTAAATATAGAATCCCCAGGTCCGGCTATCCCTATAACGCTGAGGTTAGTGGTTCTGTCAACAAGGGTCTCCACGCGCCCTACCGCCTCTTCCTTATTCAGCAGGCGGCTCGTTATGGCCGGCCTTGATTCGTTGGCGCAGTCGAACTTCTTTACGCAGTATCTGCACTGCACGTTACACAGAGGGGCTACCGGCAGGTGCAGCCGGCCGTATCTGCCGTGCGCCTCCTCTGAAAAACATGGGTGGTTATCTAACAGTATCCTCTTGCTCAGCATAATGACCCCCTAAAGGGCTATGTGGGTGTGGCACTTCCTCGTACAGGCCCTCGCGCACGCCTCACAGCCTATGCAGTCGTCAGGATTTGACAGAGACATGACCTTGTTGCCAAGGTCGTCCCCATAGTCGTCATCTCCTTCAAACGGTTTATCTATCAGTTCTAACACCCCCCTGCCGCAGACCTTGTAACACCTGCCGCACCCCAGGCACTTATTGATGTCTATGGACTCCAAAAACCTCGGAATCCACACCTTCCCGCCTCTTGTCAGACCAATTGTCTCACCCATAATCATTACCTCGCGCTATATAGCCTCTTCATTTCTTTCTCCGGTTCTAACCCTCACGGAGAGTTCTACCGGCGAAACAAATATCTTGCCGTCTCCATGAGATCCCGTTTGATTTGCGGTTATAACCGCCCTGACGGCGCTTTCCACCACACCATCAGGTAGAACAACCGTCAGCATCTTCTTTGGAACGTACAATACCGGCTTTGACAGATGATGCTCAAGGGCATATACCGACGGCGTGGGCACAAGCCTTACACCGGCTGAAAGCCCGTCTCTCATCTCGTCGCCAAAGTCTATATTCTTATCTATAACACCTTTTTGCTTGCCCCTTCCATCCACGCTTTGAATGCTCATGGACGGGTATCTAAGCTCCTCAAGCGCCTTTTTAGTGTCTGCAACCATATGCCGGCGGATTATTATCGTCAGCTCCTTCATAACGTGCTCTCCCCGGTCCTTATCGTGTATGACTTCTCCACCGGCGTTACAAATATCTTTCCGTCTCCTATAAAGCCGGTCTTCCCTTTTTCCTCTATAAGCCTGATAACGGCATCAACATCGGCGTCCTCCACGACAATAAGGAGCAAGGTCTTTGGCAGCTCGTCATATGTTACCGGACCAATATGAAGGCCCTTTTGTTTCCCACGTCCAAAAACCGGCATCTTTGTCAGTGACGGGAAGCCCGCACCCTCCAGCGACAACACTATTTCCTGTTCTTTTTCAGGTCTTATAAATGCCCTTATCATCTTCATCTTAGTTTACCTCCGTTTGTTGTGAGCCGCCCATCAGCGCTTTTTTTAGCCACGGGGCGGGCGAGTTGTTTATCGTCTCCTGAAGTCTCTGAATCAGTTCCGTAATTACAGACCCATCATTTACCTTCATCGGCATGACCGATTTCTTTACCAGCCGTGCCGCGGCAGGGCCGCCTATCTGTGTGAAGTATATTATCTTGCAATCACACAGAAGCTGCACCTTTACTTCGACCTTATCAATGTGCAGCCGGCCGTCATAGCGGCTGTCTTGTATCTCCGCGGTGTCCTCATCAGAGAAAAGTCTGCTTTCGACAAATTCACATCCGTCGTATTTAATCTCATACACAGCGAACTTGCCAGCCCTGCCAAAGTGCTCATCAACGGTCAAACCGCCCGTCGTAGCGAATGCTATTTTCATCTGTGCCCCTCCATTAGGATAGTTCCTATTTCGTTGACTAAATCCGCAGCCCCCCTATAACCCACGCGCACCTTTGCCGTGTACCCAAGCTGCTTCTGTACGGGGAATCCCATCTGCAAAATTGGTATGTTCAATGCCTTTGCTATTGCCTTGCCATGAGAGTTTGTTATCAACAGATCGAAGTTGTCTTGTATTAAAAACATGTCCCCCGCAACAGTCCGCTCCGCTATTACGCGGCTCGACCTTTCTGATTTGCCGGCGCAAATGGCAAGTTTAACCGGCGCGCCCATTTCATAGAGCAGCCTCGATAACTGTATAAGATGGTCTGTCTCCATCGCCGCGCATATGTCCTTGCCGCCATAATAACAATGGGCGTCCCGTTGAGCGTCAATCAGGATTGTTCTCTGTGCTATGTACTTTTCAGGGATTGCCATGCCACTTATCAAACTAAGCGTATTCATAAATCTGTCAATGTCCGCTAATGATGACAGGCCCTCAAAGACCACATAATCGGTGGCATATAAAGCCTTAATCATTTTTGCGGGGCTCTCCATAGCCGAACCAATAACTAAGGTTATCTCTGCGGCGGCCAGTGCTACGGCCTCATCTAATGCCATACCTCCTGAGGTCAGCGCTGAAAATCCCCTGCGGCTTCCATCCAAAGACGAAAGGTCGGGTAAGGTTATGGCGGTCAGATTGAACGCCCTGACTATGGCCTTAATCTCTGTGAAATCTCCGGGCGTCAGGTGCGGGCCAATGAGCAGATTTACAAGACCTTTTTTTGCCGCACGAGGCCGTGGGGCGTTTTCAACGAGGGCCTCCACTGTCTTTTCAACCGCCAGTGCGTAGCCGTCCTCTAAGGAACCCATGTAGTCGGGCGTTGGGACATGTACAATGTCAACCCCTTTAAGTGTCTCTTTCAGTTGTCCTAAGAGGCCCTCTACATCGTCTCCCTTTACCTCCGTAAGCCCTGTGGTAATGACGGCTATCAGGCGTGGCCTTTGTTTTTCGTATATAGTGGTTATTGTTTCAGCTAATCGTTGCTCACTGCCCAGTACCACATCTTCTGTGAAGAGTTTGCTGCCTTGCAGGGAAATCGGCTCTTTAAAATGATTCGTTAACAGCGCCTTTGTCAAAAAAGTGCAGCCCTGCGCCCCGTGAATAACCACCGCTGTTTTGTCTATCCCCTGAAAGGCAAGGGCAGCCCCAACACCCATCGCGTGCTCAAGGGGATTTATTACAACACCTCTTAGCGCAGGCTCAGTTACCGCAGGCTCAGTCTTTGCGCTAAACGGCGGCGGCGTCCTTTTACCGTAAAATGCAATAGTGTTGGAGATTGCCCTCGCAAGATTAATAAAACCATCGTAACCCGCGTAGGCAGTGTGTCTTTCCTGATTTACGTCTATGAAGGGAAAACCCTCTTTTGCCGCGAGATAGAAATTCCTCCCTCCGGCCACAAGGATGTCCCCTTGTTTTTCTCTCATTAGCCTGGCAAGATTCTTTGGCGATACGTCCTCATATAGCGGGGCGTCCGGCCCTAAGAGCGCCTTCATCTTGGTCTCATCCTCGTATGTGCTCTTTTTCGTTCCTACCGCGGCTACCTCAATGCCCAAATCCATGAGCGCGGAGATTAACGACCAGCTCTTTACGCCGCCTGTATAGAGCACCGCCCTTTTGCCTGTGAGCGAGGGCAGCGCCTCAAGCGCCGTGGTTACTCTTCTTTCATGGTTTGAGATTACATCCTCCACTTGGCGCATAAACTGCGGGGAGTTGTCTAATGATGACGCAATGGCTCTTAATGCCCCGGACATGGCAGTCCTGCCATAAAACGAGACCTCAACGTAGGGGATGTTGTATCGCCGTCTCATCTCAACGGCAACATTAATCAAGGCGCGGCTGCACACCACGACGTTTAACCGTGCCCGGTGGGCATATGTTATCTCGTTAAAGGCTGCGTTGCCGGTTATCCTTGACAGGATTCGTATCCCTGCCTCTTCAAAAACCGGCTCTATAAACTCCATGTCCCCGGCGATGTTATACTCGCCAATAAGATTTATATCGTATGGGGTGACACCCGGCGGAATCCCCGTGCCTATGACGTAATCAAGCAGCGCCTCCCCGGCTATCCTGTTGCCCAGATTCTTTGGCCCGACAAAGCCGGGAGAAAGCACAGGGATCACCCTTAAGGAGAGTTCCTCTGCCGCCTTTTTACATACACCCTCGATGTCCTCGCCAATCAGGCCGCTTACACAGGTCGCATATACAAAGACGGCAGCGGGGTTAAACTCATCCCTGCAGGCTTTTATCGCATTGAAGAGCCTGCCCTCAGAGCCAAAAACGATGTCCAGCTCCTTCATGTTCGTACTAAATCCCATACGATGGAAGCGCCCCTTTGAGGACACAGTCCCCCTACCCTCCCACGTGTTAGACGTACATCCGGCAGGACCGTGCACGAGATGTACCGCGTCCGCTATGGGCTGCAGCACTATCATGGCACCGTCAAAGGCGCAGGACTCACCGCCCCTGGATTTGCACACCTTGTGCAAATCACCTGTCTGGCAGCCATCGGCTGTAAGTTCTTCCACTGTCATGTCTGATAGGCTCCTATCTTATTACGTCAAAACTTTGCGTGAACATGGCCTTTCTGTCCATTTCGTCCAGCAAGGTGTTCACAATCCAGTTTGTAAGGTTAATCGCCCCCTGGTAGCCTATTATCGGATACCGGTGGAGGTGGTGTCTGTCAAATAGGGGAAAGCCTATGCGAAGAAGCGGGGTCTTGGTGTCTCTCCACAGGAATTTGGCATAGGAGTTGCCGATAAGTAAATCCACAGGCTCGGCAAAGAGCAGAGACCTCAGATGCCACATGTCCTTTCCAATGTGAACCGTGGCGTCATCTCCGAAAGGACTGCCGCGCAGCAATGACTCGGCGTCTTTGGCAAAACCGGCGTCCCCATTAGTGCACAGGACATGAACCGGCCGTCCTCCCATCTCAAGGACAAAAGACATCAGCCCCATGAGCAGGTCAGGGTCGCCAACAAGGGCAAACCTCTTGCCGTGGACGTAAGGATGTGAGTCTATCATGGCGTCAACCGCCCTTCCCCGCTCGGCCTCAATCGCATGGGAAACAGGCCGGCCGCTGACTGCCGACACCATATCCAGAAACTCGTCGGTGTTCTGTATCCCTATAGGAACGGGTGAAAGTTGGAAATCCCTTCCCCAAACGGTTTTAATAAATTCCCCTGTCTTAACAGTCGAATACTTCTGCAGGGCAATCGTAGAGCGCGCATTGACGGCGTCTTTAAGCGCGCTTATAGGCGTGCCCCCGGGGAAAAGGCGGTAGCGCCCTGTATTGGGGGAGTCCAGAGTGTCGCTTATATCCGCAAGGACTGTTGCCTTAACGTCCATTGAACTCATCAGGCGCTTTAATTCCACATAGTTGCCGGTGTATGTGTCAAACCCGGGGATAATATTTATCGAGTCCGCGGGGCTGACCCTTACCTGACCCTTCACACCGCTTAAAATCCCCTTCATCATATTGTCGTAGCCGGTTATGTGCGACCCGACAAAGCTCGGCGTATGGGCAAAGGGGATTTCAACGCCTTCCGGCACAATCCCTTTTTCTACGGCGCTCTTGATATAGGAATTTAAATCATCCCCTATTACCTCGGCCATACATGTAGTGGATACCGCTATCATAGCGGGTTTATACAGGGTGTAGGCGTTTTCAAGCCCTTCAAGGATGTTGCTTATCCCACCGAACACCGCCGAATCCTCTGTCATGGAGGACGACACCGCCGCAACCGGCTCTTTGAAATGCCTGCTCAGGTGGCTTCTGAAGTAGGCCACGCAGCCCTGAGACCCCTGCACAAAGTTCAGCGTATTTTCAAATCCCAACGCGCAGAGCATCGCCCCAAGGGGCTGGCACGCCTTCGCCGGGTTAATGACCAACGCCTCTCTTTTGAAGTTTTTTTCCTTATAGTCAGCGCTTTCTGTCCATTGGGCAGTTTGATGGACGACATCCTCCGGACAGGGATTTTCAAATTCCCGTTTCCCATGGAACTGCTCCACATATGCCGTATCTTTAAAAAGCTCGTTATGGTCTTTTACAATCATCTCTTCCTCCGTATAAGTTTCCACGTCGGGCTGTTTACCGCCATATCCATATCTCTGGCAAATACAGGGAAACCATCAAAGCCATGATATGGGCCTGAGTAGTCCCATGAGTGCATTTGCCGGAACGGCACTCCCATTTTGTGATACGCGTACTTTTCCTTAATCCCTGAGCCTACCAAATCAGGCTTAAGCCTCTTTGCAAACGCCTCAAACTCGTACGGCGTTATATCGTCGTAAATAAGCGCGCCTTCTTTCATCTCAGGATATGTCCGCTTATAGTCGTCGTTGTGCCCGAACTCATACCCTGTGGCTATGACCTCCATGCCGAGGTCCTCATAAGCCCCAATAATGTGTCTCGGCCTTAGTCCGCCCACATAGAGCATCACGGTCTTGTCCTTAAGGGCAGGGCGATATGCGTCAATAACGGCGTCCATTGCCGGCGTGTACTTTGCAATTACCGCCTCGGTACGTTCCTTTATGCTGTCATCAAAGAAAGCCGCAATCTTTCTCATACTCTGGTATATCTTTGTCGGCCCGAAGAGATTGTACTCAATCCACGGTATCCCGTACTGCTCTTCCATAAACCGGCAAATATAGTTCATAGAGCGGTAACAATGTATGAGATTGAGCTTTGCCTGGGGCGCTATGGCAAACTCATTAATAGTGGCGTCGCCCGACCACTGCGCGATTACACGCAGTCCCATCTCCTCAAGGATTCTTCTGGATGCCCATGCGTCCCCGCCAATGTTGTAATCTCCTATGAGGTTAACATCATAATCGGTAACTTTCTCAAGGGTGTTCTTCCCTAAGACATGGTCGCGAATGCTATCGTTTGCGATGTGGTGGCCAAGAGACTGGCTTACCCCTCTAAACCCCTCGCACCTCACCGGAATTACCGGAATTCCCAGCTCTTCCGTCATTTTCTTTGCCACAGACTCTATATCATCTCCTATCAGTCCAACGGGACACTCGGATTGAATACTTATGCCTTTGGCCAGCGGGAACATCTCCTTGATTTCCCTGCATATCTTCGCCAGCCTCTTGTCGCCCCCAAAGACTATGTCCCTTTCCTGGAAATCACTGGTTATATGCATGGCAGAAAAATTATCCACGCCGGTTATCCCGTTGGAGTAATTCCTGCGCGACCACCAACTGTACTGGCCGCAGCCGACCGGCCCGTGGGAAAGATGCACGACATCCTTGACCGGCCCCCACACAACCCCCTTTGACCCCGCGTATGCACAGCCCCTTATGGTCATAATGCCGGGGCGTGATTTCACATTTGACTTCACCGCGCAGGCCGAGCCACACTCTCCTGTGGGATCGTTTGGCCGGACATGTTTCTCCCTTAATTTCCTGGTCTTTTCAGGATAGGCCTCCATGACCTCGTCTATCATCTTCTGGGTCTGTTGAGTTAGCGTACTCATGCCGCAGCTCCTTCTCCATCCATTATTCCAAATTCCATCAGAAGAGTCTCAAGCTCCTCCATTTCAAGCGGCGTAGGAATAACGAAGTTTTTATTTTCCGCTATTTTTTTAGCTAACGCCCTGTACTCATCGCATTGAGCGTGTTCGGGTGAATATTCTATTACGGTTTGTCTTCTTAGCTCAGCCCTTTGCACCTGGTTGTCACGCGGTATGAAGTGAATCATATGGGTGTTCAGCTTTGCGGCAAGGGCACTTACAAGCTCTGCCTCTTTGTCGGTTTTTCTTGAGTTGCAGATAAGGCCGCCAAGCCGCACGCCTCCGCTGTTTGCATACTTCAGAACGCCGCGGGCAATGTTGTTTGCCGCATACATTGCCATCATCTCGCCGGAGGTGACGATGTAAATCTCCTTTGCCTTGCCTTCTCTTATGGGCATGGCAAACCCCCCGCACACTACATCTCCTAAGACATCGTAAAATACATAATCAAGGTCTGGTGTGTAAGCGCCGTTTTCCTCAAGAAAGTTAATCGCGGTGATAACACCCCTTCCGGCACAGCCAACACCGGGCTCCGGGCCGCCTGATTCGGCGCACTTTACGCCCAAAAATCCCTCAAGCAGGATCTCTCCGATCTCAAGCTCCTCTACAGAGCCCCTCTGCCGGGCCAGGTCCATTACCGTGGCCTGAGCCTTTCTATTTAAAATCAATCTGGTGGCGTCGGCCTTAGGGTCACAGCCCACTATCATACATTTACGGCCTGCCTCGGCAAGTGCCGCTACCGTGTTTTGCGTCGTTGTGGATTTTCCAATGCCCCCCTTACCGTAAATAGCAATCTGTCTCATCATAGCGTGGCCTCCTTTGTGTGTGATAATATATAGTGTTATTCAGCAATTATTGTGCCAAATTGGCAAATATTGAGACGGTCTCAAATATCATTTAAATACAGACAGTTAGGCTTGGATTACAGGTTTTGGATTTGGCCGATACCTACAAAATTGTAGCATAGCATACAAAATTGTAGCATTAAGGCCGTGACTTAGGAGAGATATAAAGATTTTAAGAGGGATATAAAGAATAGATGGCGGGAGCGTGTGGGAATCGAACCCACCCTTCCCGCTTTTGGCCGACGCTTATTCCAGAAACTTTATCGAGTCGATTATCTTCTGGAGTTGAGGTTTTGCAGCATCAAACTCATTGGATTCGCTTGAGGCCATAAAGTTGAAATAAAAGTTTTCTCTATCATAGCACTGCCATATTATGCGCTGGGGGCCGTTTTTACCGGCATCTGTCAATTCCCAGCCTCTTGTGTACAGTACTGTCTTATTGTTTATCTTTTTCACGTCATCCCTGCGTTTTGCCGCTATGTTCTTGCCGAGCTTAATGTCCTCCAATGCCGTTTTTAACGATGCCTTTACAGAAGCCTCTGCAGGGAAACTACCTCCGAGAGGTGTGTATTGATATGAGAAGTGTTGAGAGGTTCCTGTTTTCCTGAAAACCATGTTGTCGGCGTCCGGTGTGCCTGATACAACTTCCCATCCCGAAGGGATTGTAAACGTAAACTTTCTCTGATTGTTTGTATATGTCTTGTCCTCTGTGGAAGCTCCTGGTTTTGCTGCTTCAGGTTTTGCCGTTTCAGGTTTTGCCGCGTCTGTCTTTTGCTCCCCTATTTTAATACCATTGATATTGATATCAAAAGCGCTTACGTCTCCAGCTAAAACAGTCGTAGCCATTAAAAACAAACCCCAGGCTATCACTAAAAATCTTCCACTTTTCATAAGTACCTCCTTTAAAATATTATATTTATTCACGCTATGTTAACACATTATTTAAAAGATGGTCAAGTACCTGATTTACCGCGGT
>JADFXO010000111.1 GCA_015233485.1 Nitrospirota bacterium | reverse complement strand
CAAAATGCTCAACAAGGAAGCCCTTCTGATGACGATCCAAGGTTTTATTCAGCTCAAGAGTTTCATGAAGGACTGGCAGCAGCGCAACTGGAAAAGGACGGGAAATATGGTTATATAGATAAGACTGGAAACATGATTATACAACCAAGATTTTATATGGCTTTAAACTATTCCGAAGGATTAGCAGCGGTATGGACCGAAAAGGGCGGAAAGAAGGGTTACATTGATAATAAGGGAAACATGGTCATACAACAAAAGTTTTATTTTAGTGTAGATAACGATTTTCACGAAGGAGTGGCAGGTGTTGCACTGGAAGATAACGGAAAGATTGGTTACATTGATAAGAAAGGAAACATGGTCATACAACCAAGGTTTTTTATTGCTGATGCTTTTCATGAAGGACTGGCAAAGGTGGAACTGGAAAAAGGAGGAAAGTGGGGTTACACAGATAAGAAAGGAAGCATGGTTATACAGCCAAGGTTTATTGCTTCAGATTTTCACGAAGGACTGGCAAACGTGGAACTAGAAGAAAACGGGGCTTTTGGTTACATAGATCAGAAAGGAAGCATGGTTATACAACCAATATTCTATATGGCACATGCTTTTTCCGAAGGACTGGCATCAGTAGAAATGGAAAAAGATGGAAAGTGGGGTTTCATAGATCAGAAAGGAAACATGGTCATACAACCAAAGTTTTATGATGTTTCTTACGGTTTTTCAGAAGAATTGGAAGCGGTACAACTGGAAAAGTACGGGAAGTGGGGTTACATCGATAAGAGCGGAAATATGGTCATCGGGTATCCTCATTAAAAACCAAGATGATTAAATATAGGCAGAGATTATAGGAGATAAATATGAGAAATGTTTTGTTTATATTTATAGCAAACGTGGTTTTAACTCTTAGTATAGGGATTTTTTCTTATGCTCAAGCTTTATGTGCCTTAATACAACCGGAACATAATAAATTTGATTGTGTATGTCATAAGAATATAAATAAAAGTGTTATTAAGAAGTTGATTAAGGATGGTTATGAAAAAACACATGAAATAGAAGGAATAGTTTCTTATTGTAAAGATGACAATTGCCTTTCTTTCACCAATAACCTAAAAAGATGCCTTCAACTTAAACAAGCAACGATAGCGACACTAAAATAAATAAAGTTGTTATGCTGGAATGTCTTACAATAAGTATTTTGATTATTGTATCTAATGTTAGGTACATTATAAAAACTTGAGAAAAGGAGAGCATTATGAAAAAGTTCATGTTTGTTCTGGTAAATGTATTTACTCTATTGATTTTTCCTGTTGTATCTATAAATAGACTTTATGCTCTGGATATAAAACCAGAGATTTATGAAACTGTCGGTTTCAATGAAGGACTGGCTTATGTACAGTTGGAAAAAAAACGGAAAGTTTGGTTATATAGACAATACAGGGAAAATGGTTATACAACCAAGGTTTTATTATGCTGATATTTTTAATGAAGGACTGGCAAGGGTTCAAATGGAAGAAAACGGAAAGTTTGGTTATATAGATAAGGCAGTGAACACGGTTATACCACCGATGTTTTATGATGCTGACAGATTTCATGAAGGGCTGGCAAGGGTTAAAGTGGAAGAAAATGGAAAATACGGGTATATAGATAAGAATGGGAATATGATTATACCACCAAAGTTCTATTATGCTGACATTTTTCATGAAGGCCTGGCAAGGGTTAAGCTGGGAGAAAACGAAAAATATGGTTACATAGATAAAAAAGGAAACTTGTTAAAATCAATGTTTTATGATGCTGATAAGTTTAATGAAGGACTGGCTTGGGTGCAACTAAATAAAAACGGAAAGCAGGGTTACATAGATAAAAACGGAAATATGGTTATACGACTAAAATTTTTAAGTCATGCTTTTAAAAATTGGGGGCGTGGATTTCATGAAGGACTGGCAGCCGTGGATAACGGAAAATGGGGTTATATAGATAAAAAAGGAAATATGGTTATAAAACCAAATTTTATTCAGGCTGACCCTTTTAATGAAGGACTGGCTGCGGTGCAAGTGGAAAAAAACGGAAAGTATGGTTATGTAGACAATGCAGGTAGAATGGTTATACAACCAAGCTTTTATTGGGCTTTTGATTTTTGTGAAGGACTTGCGAATGTGAAACTGGAAGAAAACGGAAAGCATGGTTATATAGATAAGAAAGGGAACATTGTTATAAAACCAAGATTTTATAGTGGTAGCGAATTTAACCTCTATGAAGGACTGGCACCTGTGCAGCTTGAAAAAAACGGAAAGTGGGGCTATATAGATAAGACCGGAAATATAGTTATAGGGTATCCTCATTAAAACACTTGATGATTAAACGGCGCAATGACAATATTGTCCAGCACGGAAATTATCTAACATTGGATGTAGGTTAGGATATGAAATAAATGATAGCAATTGTATGTCATAAGATTATCTGTAGTGTCTTTTGAGGCTTTTATACTGAGTCCATCAATAAAGGAGGGTACCAATGAAAGTTTATAGCCGTTCACCTGGTTTTATAAGACTTCTGTGACCGTTTGTACATTTGTGTCTTTGGAGAAAACGACTTGTTTAATTTACAATTCTGGAAAATCTACATCACATTATAGCAGTTCTGGAAAAAGTTGTTAATATTAATAAAAAACAAGTGGTTGTATTAAAAGAGGAAAGGAGGAATTTATGAAAAGATGTTTATTGCTTGTTATGGTATTAATTGGGTTTTGCGGAGTGCTTGGTTTAAAACACAATGCTTGGTCTAATGAATACGCAGAAGGCGACATAGTTTGTGTTAAGAAATGGCAAGGGACTGGTTTTTGTGGGGTTATCGACCAAATCAAAGGAGACAGGGCAAAGGTAGAAATACAAAGTATTAATTGTGGAGGCTTAATCGGACAATGTAACGCAGATAACAACTGTAGCGGCGGAAAAGACATCGGTTCTGCAAGTTGGGCTGCCGGTGTAGGTAGTTCAGTATGGATAAAAACGTACTGTATAACAGGAACTAACTAAATGTAACCATTCGGTTACAACTAAATTATAGGAGGTTTTTATGAAAAAGTTGATATTTGTATTATTGGCAAGCGTGGCTTTAGTATTAAGCATAGGTGCGGTTTCTTTTGCCGACTCTATTTATGGTAACTGTTATGCCCCGTCCGGCGAAAAATGCGGTGATCAAGTTCACACTATATCTGCAGATTGGAACTCTAAAAAAGCATTTCCTAAGAATGGTAGGTACGAATTAAACTTCGGTGGCACTGTCGGTAAAACTATCACTATTTACTGTGATGGCTCCTCTGTAGGCGATGTATATGTCCATGGCAGTACACAATTCGACGTGCATTGTCGTTAAATTACGCTGATCAATATTTACTTTGTTTCACACTCAATGGCATTCAACCGTCACTGAGTGTGAAACGAAAGCAATCTATAAATAATGCGAAATATAATAAATGGAAAGTATAATAGACCCTTTTTAAAGACATAAAGTTGCGTAAATCGGAGGAATGAATGAGAAGCAAATTGTTATTGGTAAGTATAATTCTATCAATTATTTCATTGCCGACTATTGCACCGACTGCTGAGGAAGTAATTACTGATCCAGTATCAGGTCTTCAGTGGCCGACAGCAGGAGAAACACCAACAATTGGAAAATGTGCTGGTGGACCAAAGAATTGGAATAATGCGTTTTTGTATGTTAACTGCCTGAATTCTCTAAACTATTTTGGCCATAATGATTGGCGTTTACCAGAAAAAAGGGAGATTTTAAGCTTATACAACAACCTTATCGTAAAAAGGTCATCAAAGATAGTGCAAACGAACGTTTGGTTCTGGTCTTCAACTACTTACACCAATGATCCGTTGGAAGCGTGGTACGTCGATATGTTCGACGGCAGCACGGGTGGCGGAAATAAGACGAACGTCACCTGCTATGTTTGGCCTGTTCGAGCTGGACAGTAGGTCATTTGACAAATATATTTTGATAAAATGGATATTTGATAAGAATTTAAAGGAGGTAAATCAAGTGAGTAGAAATGTGTATTTTAATAAGTCAAAAGACGTAGGTCAATGTGTTTACTTTAGTCGGCAAGGAGAAGATGTTTGGGTTGCAGGAGATTATGTTGGCGACACAGTATATTATGATGGCCATTTAAAAGGTGACCCAGTAAATGTTGTAAATCCAGACAAATTACCTTCAGATTTGTATGGAGAATGGGATATGCATGGTAGATAGGTTTTATACATACGAGCCTTGCCACCCTTTACCCAACTTTCACGGGCAAAGGGTGGTAAGTTTGTCTCGGTGGTATAGTTCAATTAAAATAATAACATAGGGAGAAAATATGAAAATTTACAAAATATTTATGCTTGCATTGATGGTAAGTATCGTTTTGGTATTAAGTGTAGGTACAATTTCTTTTGCAGGCTCACCAACAATTGAGGAAACAGTGACTTTTATAAATAACACTTTGGAATATTATTCAGGATGTCTTGATACTAGTAGCAATGTTAGAGTACATATTAATGATTGTATAATAACTGTATCATACGATGTTGGTAGTGTTGATTGGAAATACATTGCAAATTTAAAAGATTTAAATCCTGAGTCCGCTAAATTAAAGGATGATTATACTCTCAGTAATAAATATGCATGTACTAAAGTATGGATATATACAACAAATAATGAAAAAACAGTAAAGGACATAGGATACAATAAAAAAGAAAAGATAGACAAAGATAACACTAATTACTTTATAATACCAGCCATAAGAGACAAAAATCAAGCAGAGAAGATTATGAAAGCTACTCAGTTTTTGGTAAATCAATGTGGAGGGAAAGGAGACATATTTTAACTATAGTGGTATAGGGGAGAGGCTACTTTTTTGAAAATAGATGAAAAAATAGCTTGTCCGTTTACTTTCAACTATACTATATAAGGAATCAACTATGCTTTTTTGTACTGTTATTTTGATAACCTAAAATGCTATAATGCCGTAACATGCCTAACCAATTCGACAAAATTTTAAAGGAGATTGTAAATGACGTTATCGATACCCTAATCTCCAGAGTAATCGGTTTAAAAGTCATTAAAATCGAGAGATTAGAAGCTAAACTTCAAATTACAGATGAACGTGAAGCAGACTACGTGTTAAAAGTAACAACCGAAGATGACGCCGTTTTTGTGTTGCATATAGAGTTTCAGAGCACTAACTACGCCAAAATGCCTCGCAGGGAGTTAAGATACTGGCTCATTCTAACAGATATTTATGAACTTCCCATAATTCAATATGTTTTTTACATTGGCAATGAACCGTTGTCGATGAGGGATAATATCTCTTCTCCAACGACAAATCATAAGTATAACCTTGTCAATATGAAGGATATCGATTGTGAGACGTTTTTAAAGTCGAATAAGCCTGAAGAAATAGTAATCGCTATTCTTTGCGATTACACGAAGAAAGGTGTTAAAATATTTATACAACAGATTCTACAACGAATCAAGGATTTGGTACCCGAAGGGACGCTTCGTGGAAAGTATATAAGGCAAGTGGAAGTTTTGTCGCAACTGAGAAATTTACAGAACGAAGTATGTAAGGAGGCTGAGGATATGGCAGTGATATGGGATATAGAGAAGGATGTAAGATTTAGACAGGGTTTGGAGAAAGGTTTGGAGAAAGGCTTAGAACAGGGTCTGGAAAAAGGCCGAGAAGAAGGCTTGTTAGAAGGTATTGAACTTGCCGTTAACATTAAGTTCGGTACGGAAGGGCTTGCCGTAATGGATAAGATAAAAAATATTAAGGATATTAGTAATCTGGAAAAAATCAAAGGTATTATACTAAAATCCGAAAATATTCAAGAGCTTATGGGAATGATTGGGGCTATGAATAACTAATGTCTCTCTTTAATGGTAGAACGTTGTAATATCAGTAATTAGATAAGTTTATTAAAGGTTAACCAGTCCTTGTATTCGGGAAAACATCTCTGGAATTGGACTTTTAACCAATTGCGTTCCTCGTTGTTGGCCGTGCTCCAATAAGTGTCCAGAAAGGCTTTGATGTGTTCCTTTGGTATATCCTCGGGGGTAGAAGCGTTAGGGGGTTGTTCTGAAAACATATTACCGATTCCTTTTATAACCCAGTCGTAATTGAGGTCTTGACACCCAGAAAGGACAAGTCTAAGGTCAATCGTGTCTCGTATTTTCCATTTAGACAAAGTACCTGCTTTGATATTTAGACGTTTACATAGACTTCGATCAGACTTAAGTTCATAAGCAAGTTTTATCCTTTCTATTACATTGGTAGTAAAATTATCAATAAAATTCGTCATAGTGTACATCCTGTCGTTAAATTCATAAAATAAACTAATAAATAAAAAATAGTTCTTGACAAAATAGACACCACGTAGATTAAACTATCTCTATGTACGAGAAAGCTTACAAGAAACTTCAAACCCCTGTTTATAACATAACATATTTATTCCATTGTGTAAATAATGAAGGTTCTAAGAGTTTGATATGACTGTAAACAGGCGTAAACATACTGGAAAATGGGGTTATTGTCATTATCGGCAAATAAAAGTGTACTTTTTTACCAACATGGGCCGATGTGAAAGGTTGAATGTGGGTGTATGAGGCTATTTCAACGGATAAACGGCGTGTGGTACGTCCAAATAAGCCGAACCGATAAGAAATCTCTGCAAACAACGGACGAGCGGGAAGCCAAAGTACGCTTTAACCAACTTCAGCGGGAAGCTCTTAAGGGAAAGCTGGTTATTATGGATCACGGGGAAAATAAAACTATCAGCGAGTTTATAGCAGAGTATGAGAAGTGGGCTGAAAAGAACCTCTCATATAATACAAGTAGCAAACTGAGATTGCAAAAGTTTGTTAACGTTATCGGTAAGAACCGGGAAATATCGACGTTGAAAAAGAGGGACTTGGACTCCTACGTAGATTTTTGCCGTACCCGTAAGAATAAACCGACAACTATAAATATAGAGTTAAGACATATTAAAGCGGCTTTCTCAAAGGCGGTAGAATGGGAATATCTCAAAGAAAATCCATTCATGGGCTATTCACAGTTAAAATATCATCATGAGCACATCAGATTTCTAAAATCAAACGAAATAGACAATGTCTTCGATGCTATAGGAGACAATCAACGCGATAGGCTGGTTTTTGCTCTATACGTCTACACAGGTGGACGCAGAGAGGAGATAAACCAACTGCAATGGAGTGATATTCGGGATGGATGTATCCACTTTAAAAGGAAGCATTACAAAGTAACGGCTATTCCAGTGCATCCCCTGTTACAGGCCATAATAGATGAACTACCACTGACCAGGGTGGGGAGAGTGGTTACGGGAATATCTGCGCCGGAAATGGCACGGAAGGTTAAGAGTTATCTAAATCAATGCGGTTTAGGCCAATTCAGATGTCACGACTTACGCCATACCTTTGCCAGTCACCTGGTAATGGCCGGTGTGGATATCACTACAGTATCGAAACTCTTAGGGCATACATCAATTTCTACGACACAGATATACGCCCACTTAAGCAATAAACATCTTCAGGATGCGATAGCAAAGTTGGATTATTGAATGGATAAAAAGCAACCAAAAAGCACCCATAAGGCCGGTAAAGTGGCGTATATGCTCATAAGACAGGCGGATTTGAAGTCCGAGGGGGACACCAGAGCCCCATACACTCCCAACGCGAAAAACCGCATATTTATTACCTCTCTAAGGTATCACAGAGTGTCGGCAAGTGTCAATAGGTGTCAAAAATGCTCTCATTTTGCGAGCAGACAGCACCTAAGAACTCTCATTTTAACAAGTGAAGAAATGGTCTGCCAAGGGTAAAATAGCTGCCTGTGACGGACCTCTTCTTCATTCTGTTGGCTATCGCTACGAAATCACTATGACAGGCAGGGCTTATGCTCATCCTTTTATGAAGGTATGCGTATACTTTGGAATCGACTTGCCGCAGCGCGTCGGGGAGTACTTGGCTCAAGCGCCTGCTTAACCAAATGGTTTGACGCTTGCACCGCTACTCCAGGACAATGATGTACATATCAGAGTTTTCTTATCTAAATATGTCGCTTGATCTCTTCCAATATGGATAGAGACTTTTTCTCGTTTCCAAAAATACCAACTCTGATGGAAATAGAAGACGACCTGTCCGAAAGCGATTCCATGCTTATATTTATCTCGTCTCCATCGGCAAACTTTGATTTCAAAACGGCGGACAACTTATCGCTTCTGTCTTCGTATATAGGGAGTTTCATGTCCTCCAACGCTTCTTTAGTTGCACGATGGACGTATAAGACGGAATGATCGAAATCATATTTCAATTTACCCGAAATGTAAGCATACGTGCCAACCCCGGCACCCGCACCTACGACAGCAGCGACACAACCGCAAAGCTGGATAACTAAAGTTGCAAGCAATAAAACCCGAAAAGCCATCCTTAGAATTCCTGCCCGCTTTTCAACTCTGGCCATTTACCCCTCCATGTATAAGCTTTATTAAATAATACATCGTATAAGAGTTAGAATAACATATAATAGTGTTTTGAGTAAACGCCATTAATCGTATGATATTGACTGAGTACGTTGAGTTATGTTATTTTTCGTTTAACGTTCGATTGATTGCGGCAGTTTATTTGGAGGCAATATGAGGAAGTTTTTTTTATGTTTAGGAGTCTGGCTGTATTTTGTTCTTAATCCGGCAAATTACGCCTTGGCTACTCCTGAGTATGCTGAAAAAACCGGTAAAGAGTGCGGTTATTGCCACGTGGACCCCGCCGGAGGCTCGACTCTTACAAAAGCCGGTTCCGGCTACAAGAATTCTCTTATAGAACAAGGCCTGTACAAGCCCGTTACAAAGGCACAACGAATAATACGGTTTACCATAGGCTACGTTCACATGTTGACGGCCATTGCATGGTTTGGAGCTATACTATATGTACATCTTCTCTTGAAACCCGCCTATGCCTCGCGTGGACTTCCCAAGGGAGAGCTTTTCCTGGGCTGGTACTCTATAATAGTGATGTCGATAACCGGAACTTTGCTGACCGTTGCAAAGGTGCCATCGTTACATGTGATGTTTCATACGAGGTTTGGGATAATTCTGGCAGTTAAGATAGTCCTGTTTTTGTCCATGGTGACCACCGCGACCATTACAACTTTCATTATCGGCCCCAAGATGAGGAGGAGCCGCTCCCGCGAGGCTCAGGTAACGAAAAGTGAGTTTACTGCTGATGAACTTGCCCAATTTGACGGCCAGGAGGGAAAGCCTGCATACGTAGGTTACGGCGATAAAGTTTATGACGTAAGCGGCAGCAGAATGTGGAAAAACGGCAGCCATGCACGTAAACACCAGGCAGGTGCAGATCTTACCGAAATACTAAAAACGGCTCCCCACTCCGACGAGTTACTTTTTAAAATGCCAGTTGTTGGAAAACTTGTAAGAAACGCGGCAAAACATAAACAGCCTTCTTTCCTGAAGATATTTTATTTCTTTGCCTACTTTAATCTTGTGATGGTTTTCCTTATAGTGTTTGTCATCTGCCTCTGGCGTTGGTAATAACAAAAAAACGACGTTTAAACTGCGTTACGAAAGAAACCGGTAGAATAGAAAGCCTATTCCGCCCACGGATAGTATAAGCATAAAAATAAGCGTACGGCTGATTTTATCCGTTTTCCTCCTGTGGCGGAAAAAGTTCACCATCAAACCAAGGACACTTGCCAGAAGCATGGCATTCATCGTAATGAACGCCTTATCTATCAAGCTTATGTCCCAATAAGCGCGGGGTGCAAAATCGTAATGAAGATCTACGATGGTCTTATGCTGCGGCATGGCCAGGTACACAAAAGTCCATGATACCCATATCAAAACCCAACATATAATCAGCATCGTAGGAATGAATCTTTTCCAAAAATCGGGGCCTTTGCGGCGGTCTTTAAACTGGTTGGTTACAACCCTGTCCTTTATCATGCTTGTCCCCTCTCTTTATGGCTAACATTTGTAAAGTACCCTTAATACGTCATTCCGGCTTGTTCGGAATCTGCTTCCATCTCTTAATTATTATAACGCTATGATCAAGTTTTTTTCAATCGATATTTTAACGACCGGCTGAGCAAAATTGAAAAACTTATGGTGTAAGTAATACCAGGTTGCAGTCGGAAAAGTTGTATGGATAACGATATGTTAAAGATTTTAAGTAAGCGTCAGGTTACCCCTGTTTTAGTTCAGACGGAACTGGACATTTACATTAAGGGCAAAAGCTGGCGTACCCTCTCGCCGGGGTTAGTGGGTTGCGTATAGTTCTTAAATCGTTGTGGAGCGGGTCCGGGCAAAATTCCTTAGTTTTTCTTCAACTCGATAATAAATTCGGCACCCTGGTTTGTGTTACTAACCGATATGTTGCCGCCCATGTTGTCGGTTATTATAACCTTCACCATGTAAAGCCCTATACCCGTACCCTTTTCTTTAGTCGTATAATAAGGTTGAAATAT